>JBAXND010000032.1 GCA_037133915.1 Bacteroidota bacterium | reverse complement strand
AAAAATGAAAAAATGAAAAAATGAAAAAATGAAAAAATGAAAAAATGAAAAAATGAAAAGATGAAAAGATGAAAAAATGAAAAGATGAAAAAATGAAAAGTGAAAAGTGAAAAATGTGCCTGTCTGTCATGGCGGGAAAAATCACCCCCAATAAATCTATCCTATTCGCACACATCTCGACACAATATATAAAAACATAGTTAGTCATCATATTGATTATCTATGCGTTAACGCAATTTTTTTTGTTAAATTTTCTGATTGAACCACAATACGTATTATTTTTGTACGTTTTTCTATCAGTTGTATGAACAGCGTTTTATTTAATACAACTAGGGAAAATCCAAAAAAAAAACAGAATGCTATGAAACAACCATGCAGTGCATACGCACTGACATTGCTTTCGGCAATCACACATATAATAAAAATTATCCTCTCGGTAGGGTTTAAAGGTGAGTCTTTATACTTACTATATACAGCCTGCACTATTTAATCTTACAGGCTCCCATTGGATGAGCTATTGCGGCTTCGCAAAAACTCGTCAAAAAACATTAGTTACAGCAAGGTACTTCTGCACCGGGTGCTGATAAAAAGGAAAGAAGGTTGAGAATAGGAACACGGCTGTAGCAGCGAAGGCCGCTGCTGAAACTTGTTTTATTTAACCAAAAATCCTTAAAACATGGAAAAGACAAAAAGCGTTTCTACGCTTGAAAAATTCAAAGAATTCAACATTGACAAAGTAATCGGAGGACAGACTGATTACATTTTCAGATCCACAGTTTATGATGGAGGAGCGAAGGACGTTGTTCTATCCACCGGATACAGTAATGCAACAGAAGCAGACGCTGATGGATGCGACGCAACCCGTTGCCTTGATTCTAGTGCAATTTTAACAGGAGGATGGCTACGTTAACGATTTTAAATAACGGAGGAAGACATTGCCGTTTTCCTCCGTTTATATTTCTCGATCTCTCACTTTTAACTTCAGAAATGGAAAATAATATGTTTTACAAAGTTGGTTCGGGAATGTTCACCGTGATAGTCTTTTTGTATTTTTCATTCGACTCAATACATAGTATTGCTCAAAATAAAACCTATGTAGAATATTATTCCTTGGTTGACAAAGCCGAATACTTGCTTTATAAAGGGCATCCGCGTGAGGCCTTGAAATATTTTGAACAAGCAGAGCGCACAGGTTTCAATCCGCCCTCAGGTAGGTATTTCTATAATCAGGCAAGATGTTATGCTAAGGTTGGTAAACCCACCCTTGCAAAAGAATATTTGATCAAATCAGCCAATAAAATCCAAATTCGTCCTTCTTATGCCTTTCCCAAAGACAAGTATTTTAATCGCAAGATCTATCGGGAAGATACTGCTCTTTACAAAGAGCTACAATTGATTGACAGCGTAAAATGGCTTAAATATAACCCTCCGGGTCAAAAGACCTTAGCTGATACGATAGATGAAATTGGTGAAAGAGATCAGCTATTCCGGCTAGGGAAAAATGCAATAAAACGACCTCTAAAATCAAATAAAGAAGAGTATGAGAAATGGTTGCAGGATTCTAAAAAAAACGATAGCATTATACAGGAAGAAATCATCCGCTACTCAGAAAATCATGGCTATCCCGGGATATTAAAATCGGGTTCAGAATTAATAAAAATACCATTGCTGCATTTTTCTCAGGAAAATTACGTCCGAATCAGGCCATATATCATTCGCGGACTTGAAAATGGAGAACTCATCCCTGAAGAGGTAGCAGATATTATTGACCGCAAGGAATATTATGAAAATGGAAAAATAGGAATGCTTTACTACGGCAGTAATTATACTGATAATACCGAATACTGGAAAACTGCTATTCAAACAAGGCGGGAATACGGGGTTACAGTATATTTCATCTGGTACCGTAAAATACTTGAATGGCCAAAATTGTTACCATGGGTTGGGGAAATTGTGAAGTAAAACTAACATGAAAGAAGAACGTAATTTAATACTGCTATTCTGTAATCAATATGATAGTGTTATTCATGAAGTGCGCTCCTGGGTCCAGCACTTCGGAAAAGAATGTGTGTTTTTAAAAGCGAATAGAGATTTCGTTCAAATTGAAGAGATAAATCTTAACAACGATATTAATGAGATTCGGTTGTCGGTTAGAGATCGTTCGTTCACCATTAATGAAATAAACTCTATATGGTACAGAGGAGGGCTGATTGAAGTAAAAGACTATTACTATGAACCCAGTTCCATACTGAAAAGAGTCGATTTCAAAGACCATTTAAATTACTACCTAACTGCGCATTCTCAATCTAAACTAGCAATTCTACAGTATGCGTTTAAAAATATAAAAACTTTAGGTGAAAATGCTGTTGGAGGATTCAACAAGGTAACGGCAATGATAAATGCAAAAAAAGCAGGGTTAAGCATTCCTGATACTATTGTGACCGGACAAAGGAAAAGACTTCAAGCATTTTCGAAATTAAAATCAGTCATTATTAAAAACCTTGATGTAGTTTTTGATTATACCGATGAAATATCCAAAGACTGGTATATGGCTTACACTGCACCTCTTAACGATGAACAGATCTGCGAATTACCTGATTTCTTCGGTCTAACATTATGTGAGGAAAAGATAGAAAAGCTCTTTGAAATTCGGGTGTTCTATCTCGCAGGTAAATGCTATGCAATGGCCATATTATCACAGTCTAATACCAAGACAGAACTTGATTACAGAAAATATGACCGTGCAAAAATGAATAGGGTCATGGCCTACAATCTGCCAAAAGATGTAATTGAGAAAGTGGGCTGCTTCATGACATTATGCAATCTAAATACTGGTTCAATTGACTTCATCATGAACAAAAATCTTGAATACATTTTTCTTGAAGTAAATCCTGTCGGACAATTCGGCAACTTATCAGATGAATGCAACTACAATCTTTCTCGTGAAATTGCACAATACCTTGTAAATTAAATATTATGCTAGATTTTATTACAGATAAAGTAGATTGCTGCGGCATTAAGAAAAGTCATATTCCACTTGATGTGTATTTTGCTGAAAAAGTGGATTTGCCAAAACGAGAAAGACGACCGGAATTCATGCAGTCAGCTGTAATGATTCAAGAATACAATATAAAATACCATGACTTTCAACCTTTCTGGAAGCCAATTTCACTTCTACTCGACCCGGAAAAAATAATAACAAACAACAACTTGTAATGCTGGTATCAAACTGTGTAATCACAAAGGGGTTTACGAAATCCACAATATACGATTTGCAATACCGGAATTTTTTCTGGATTTCGCAACCTCTTGAAAAATGCATAGCCGACAAACTACCGGAAAACGAACTTATGTATGAGGATAGCGAAATCCTGCAATGTCTGTACGAAAACAAATTAATAGTTGCTTTCCCAAAAGAAATTGAATTGAATTTCCCAAAGTACTGTTATGACTATTACTCTCCGGTTAAAATTCAAAATGCAGTGATAGAAATTTCAAGTTCACGATTTGACAAACTTCGCACATTGGTTTTGCAGTTGAATGAGCTCGGTTGCAGAAATTTAGAAATACGCGTTTACCAAAAATGCGATGAGCAAAAGCTAATTGCTTTTCTTATTACAATTAATGATACTTCGATAGAAAGTATCGACCTGTATCTTCCATTTCACCCTGAAATTGCAACATTTGTTTCCAATATTCACCATAAATCAGTCCGCTATCGCATCTGTTGTGTGCATTCAGTTCCCGAAGGCACTACAATTGACAAAAATAATTATGGAATTTTCACAAATGAAATTCTTGAAAAAAGAATAAGTTGCGGTAATATCTCTCCATTCTATTTTAAGGTTAACCCAGATCTTTTCACCGAATCCCAGCACTACAACACCTGCCTGAACCGCAAAGTGTGTATTGATGTAAACGGTGAAATAAAGAACTGCCCGGCGATGAGCCGTAGTTTCGGTAACATAAAAGACACTACAATTGCCGAAGCCATCGCCAAACCCGGATTCAAAGATTTATGGAGCATACGCAAAGATAATATTGATGTTTGCAAAGACTGCGAGTTCCGATACATGTGTACTGATTGTCGTGCATTCATCAAAGATCCAAACAATATATATTCGCAACCGGCCAAATGCCCCTATAACCCATACTTAGCTAAATGGCAAGGTGATGAGGGATATATTACTGTTGAAGAATGGAGACACCAAAACCCTGACTGGGAAAAGAGTGTGGAACGTCACCCTTTGGTGAAAAAGCCACAGAAGGTGGAGTGATGAAAAGATGAAAAGATGAAAAGATGAAAAGATGAAAAAATGAAAAGATGAAAAGATGAAAAAATGAAAAGATGAAAAAATGAAAAGTGAAAAGTGAAAAATGTGCCTGTCTGTCATGGCGGGAAAAATCACCCCCAATAAATCTATCCTATTCGCACACATCTCGACACAATATATAAAAACATAGTTAGTCATCATATTGATTATCTATGCGTTAACGCAATTTTTTTTGTTAAATTTTCTGATTGAACCACAATACGTATTATTTTTGTACGTTTTTCTATCAGTTGTATGAACAGCGTTTTATTTAATACAACTAGGGAAAATCCAAAAAAAAAACAGAATGCTATGAAACAACCATGCAGTGCATACGCACTGACATTGCTTTCGGCAATCACACATATAATAAAAATTATCCTCTCGGTAGGGTTTAAAGGTGAGTCTTTATACTTACTATATACAGCCTGCACTATTTAATCTTACAGGCTCCCATTGGATGAGCTATTGCGGCTTCGCAAAAACTCGTCAAAAAACAATAATTACAGCAAGGTACTTCTGCGCCGGGTGCTGATAAAAAGGAAAGAAGGTAGAGAATAGAAACACGGCTGTGGCAGCGAAGGCCGCTGCTGAAACTTGTTTTATTTTATAAACCTTTTAATACTTTACTAAAATGAAAAAGTTAGTTTTTCGGACAATTGAACCTGCTAATAATGCAGTTGTTGAAAATCAGAAATTAATCAATGATGATTTAGCAAAAATCAAAGGAGGAAGTGCATTTTGTTTTCTGATTATAGATAGCTGTCATCTGACAGCACCAGCACCGCTACCATGCAATCCTTCGGTTCTTACGGATCGCTAATTTAATAATAATTTTAGTATCAATTATGAGTCGAGAAAAAATCGATTTATAATTGATACTTTTTCTTAAAAATAATTGCTATGATTTGGTCAAAATACAATTATTTGTTTAAATCAAAAAAGCATGGGTATCTATTATTTAATGCCCTATCAAATGTATTTCTTCAATTAGCAGATGAATCGTATCTTGAAATTCTTAAAATACGAGACTCGCCAGAGAAATTCAAATCCTATCAGAATGCTGATGAGTTGGAAGAGTATAAAATCATTGTTGAAAATGATTTTGATGATATTAATATTCTAAAAATGAAACGGATATCCTATCGACATCGCAAGGATTTTCTTTCACTAATAATTATACCTACTCTAAATTGCAATTTTAAATGCATTTATTGTTTCGAAAATGCGGAAAGAAAAACGATTACTGAAGAAACAGAAAAAGATATAGTTGCTTTTATTATGTCTTTTAAAAGTCTAAAACAATTATCAATTACTTGGTATGGCGGCGAATCTTTAATGGCATTTGACCGAATAGTTTCAATAACAAGAAAAATAGAAGATTGTGCAATTCAATTTGAATCTACACTAATTACGAATGGATATTTGCTTAATAAACGAAAAATATTGCAATTAGAAAATTTATCAATCAAAGCTATTCAAATCACATTAGATGGACTTGAAGAAGCACATGACCTTCGTCGTCCACTTCAAAGCCGAAAAGGAACATTTAATGTAATTGTTAAGAATCTCTCACTAATTTTTAGCAATTCTAAAAATATTCGGGTTCTAATTCGGGTCAACATTGACAAAAGCAATGTTGAGGAATACCATAAAGTATATGAATTTTTATCAAAGACATTCCTGACTGACAAATTAATTATCTATCCGGGTTTTATTGACAAATTCAACGATTCAAGCTGCAATTCAATATCATGTTTGGCAGATAATCGAGAGAAAGGCGCATTTTTAATTGATCAATATCATAAATATAAGATTTATGATAACAATCTATTTCCTTCACTAAAATACAATACGTGTGCGGCTCGTAACCTTAATTCATTTGTAATTGGACCTTCTGGTGAAATATACAAATGCCTTTGTGTTGTTGGTGATGAAAAAATGGAAATTGGTCATTTAGCTAGCGAAGACACAAATGGACAAAAAGTTCTTGCACGGTTCTTAATTGATGCAGATTATAATGAAGATATAGAATGTAATAATTGCTTTTACTTTCCGATTTGCGATGGTGGATGTTCATTTCAGAGGATCAATAAGAAATACTTTAACGACAAAATAAACACTTGCACTTTTATTAAAGATAACCTTGAAGAATTTTTGGAGATTCACTTTGAATCAAAAAATGGATTATAAAATCTTTCCATATAAATTCAGTTTTAACCTTTATGAGTGCCGTTACAATTGAGCATTTGAATCAAATATGTAAACTATTATGGAAATCCGCGAATTCTACCAAGATCGAATAGCAATGTTTCTCAAAAAGGAAGAAACCTATTTTAAGCAGGACAAAAAATATCCATATTTGCGGCTTGTAATTTTCATTGCTGGAGTAGTAATATTCTACTTGCTATTTTCTACAAGCGTTGTTCTTGCCGTAATATCATTAATGATTTTCATTTTTCTTTTCATTCTTGTCTATAAAAAGGAACTTCATATTTTGTCAAGTATACGAGAATGCCATTTGCTAAAAATAGCCAATGAAAATGAACTAAAAAGTCTTGAGGATGAAAGGGGCGTCTTCCCTGATGGCAAACAATATCTGGACCACACACATCCCTACTCCTCAGACCTCGACCTATTTGGCAATAAATCGTTATTCCAATTGTTGAATAGGACCAATTTCACAATCAGTAATAATATACTGGCAGATTGGTTGATTAGCGCTGCAAGCTCACAAGATATTCTATTAAGACAAGAAGCAGTAAAAGAACTGGCCTCGAATATAGATTTGAGACAAAAAATTTATATTCTGGGCTCAAATATATCAAACAAAGAAAATGATATCAGTGGTCTGGTAGATTGGCTAAAATCGCCCATCGACAAAGTGTTTAATGGAAAATTTGTTATATGGTGCAGTGTGCTTTCGGCAATCACAATAATCTCTTTGATTTTAAGTATAATTGGATTGCCGGTTTATATTGGTGCGCTTCTGGTCTTGCTCAATATTTTAATAAACAACCGCATAAATGAAAAAGTAAAAACCGCACATACAAAAGTGTCCAAAAATGCCGCTGTATTACTTTCATATTCTTCAATTCTGAGGAAACTTGAAAATACCGAATTCTCAGCAGCCAAATTGACTCAAATCAAAGATGACCTTAAAACAAATACGGTAAAAGCATCAAAGAGTATCGAAAAATTATCCGGAATAGTGGCAAACCTTGATGGTCGCTATCTCGGCGCAATCCATTTTATTTTCAATACCTTATTATTCTGGGATATCCATAATATGTTTCAATTGGAAAAATGGCGTAAAAACAATTCGAATATTGACAAGTGGTTTGACCGTGTAGGCGAATTTGAAGCATTATCAAGTTTGGCAAATCTTCAGTTCAATAATCCTTGCTGGTGTTGCCCTCAAATTTGTTTTGATAATTTTCATTTACAAACTAAAAATATGGGGCATCCATTGATTCCTGCGAAGACAATGGTAGCAAATGATTTTTCAATGAACGGCAATGGGAAGGTGATAATTTTAACCGGTTCAAATATGTCGGGGAAGAGCACATTTCTTAGAACAATCGGAGTGAATTATATTTTAGCAATGGCTGGTTCCTGTGTTTGTGCAACTGAATTCGTCTTTTCACCAATATCTCTACTCTCGGTAATGAGAGTAAATGACTCACTGAACGATAATACGTCATCTTTTCATGCTGAACTAAAGAAACTGTCTTCGGTTATCAAAGCCGTTGAGAAAAAGGAGAATGTCTTTTTGCTTCTAGATGAAATCTTAAAGGGAACAAATTCAATTGACAGGCAAATTGGATCCAATGCATTTGTGAGGCAGCTAATCGACAATAATGCTTTAGGTATTCTAGCAACTCATGATTTGACATTAACTGATTTAGCCGCGGAGTTTCCAGAGCAAGTAGAAAATTACAATTTCAATATTAATATCAAGGATGAAGAATTAGTTTTCGATTATAAATTGAATGCAGGTGTCTGCAAAAGCAGAAACGCCTCAATTTTAATGAAAAAAATGGGAATAAAAATATAAACAGAAGCACATCGATATATGAATGAAAAATTCATCAAAGGGTTCTCACTCTTTCTGATTATTGCAACCGCAGTTGCAAAAGCCTATTTTTTTGTGCAAACCTTAATGCTGTACACTGTTTTCCCAATGACCGGCTGGCAGATGAGCATTCAAACCATTAAAGGCAATCAGCCTTTCAATGATATGGTTTCTCAGGTGCTTACTGTACAACCCTTAGTCTTGGTATATTTCATTATCGGATTCGTATTTTCCATATTCTTCATGAAAAGAAAAAACCTGGCAAGAAAAGCAGTGATCGTAATGATATCAATCCTGGCTCTTGTCGCTACTACATGTTGGGGATATATTTCGCTATTGCTGATTACTGGAATAGATGATACTAATGACACGCAGACATTTGTCATGAAAATAATCGTATTGCTATGCTATACTGCGATTCTCTGCATACTGCTGTTGCTCACATTTTGGACCATCAGAAAACTTTCCAGCCGAGACGTGAAGGAACTATTTCAATAAATAAAATTATGAAAGAAAATATTATCGGAGATATTTCTGGCACTTATGCTCTCAAAATTATTACAACTTACAAAAAGTTGAAGGAGAATAAAAAAGAGTCTGTTATGTCAAAACAATTACTTAGAAGCGGCACATCTATTGGCGCAAATATTATGGAAAGTGAATTCGCACAAAGCAAAGCCGACTTCATCAGCAAACTCAGCATCAGTCTTAAAGAGGCAAACGAAACGCGTTACTGGCTTATGTTGTTGGTCAGAAGCGGCTACCTCAGCGACACAGAGCACAGACCTTTACTGAATGATTGCGAACTTATTATCGGCCTACTTGTTAGAAGTATCAAAACTGCAAAATCAAATATTACTAAATAAGTCTCAACTATTTTTTACGCCAAAGGCGGAAAGATCTACCTGCCGGCAGGCAGGCATCTTTTCACATTTTCATTTTTTCATCTTTTAATTTTTTTATGTCAACCTTTAAAACCTACACTCAACTCGACGCCATGGACTGCGGCCCCACCTGCCTCCGCATGATTGCGAAGCATTATGGCCGAAATTATTCACTGCAGAGCTTGCGCGAAAAATGCTTCATCACTCGCGAAGGTGTCTCATTGCTTGGCATCAGTGATGCTGCCGAAAAGATTGGGCTGCGCAGCATGGGTGTGAGAATCACTTTTGATAAGCTTCGCAAGGAAGCGCCCCTGCCCTGCATCGCGCACTGGCATCAGGATCATTTCGTGGTAGTGTATAAGATAAGTGGTAAGGAAGGTAAAGAAATCATCCATGTAGCAGATCCCGGGAATGGACTGATTAAGTATAAAAGAGAAGAATTTCTAAAAGGCTGGATAAGCACTGTAGATCAGAACGAAGATAAAGGAATTGCATTGTTGCTCGAACCGGCTCCCGACTTCTATAATAACGAAGGGGAGAAACCGAACAAAACAAAATTCAGTTTTTTGCTGAACTATGTCAAACCGCATAAAAAATTCTTTACTCAGTTATTGTTGGGGATGCTGTTAGGAAGTTTGCTGCAACTGATATTTCCCTTCCTCACCCAAAGCATCGTCGACAAAGGTATCAGCAATCAGGACATCGGATTTATCTGGCTCATAATGATTGCGCAGTTCGTATTGATATTGAGCCGCACCCTCGTGGACTTTATCCGTAACTGGATACTGCTGCACATCAGCACACGAATAAATATTTCACTCATCTCCGACTTCCTCATAAAGCTGATGAAACTGCCGCTTGGATTTTTTGATTCCAAAAAGATAGGCGATATCATGCAGCGCATCAGCGATCATACACGCATAGAACATTTTCTCACATCATCTTCGCTCAGTATTCTGTTCAGCATGTTCAATCTGATTCTGTTCAGTGTTGTGATTGCACTTTATGATTTGAAGATATTCGCGATATTCTGCATAGGCAGCATTGTTTATTTCCTGTGGGTGTACCTCTTCATGAAAAAGAGGCGTGAACTTGATTTCAAGCGTTTCGCCCAGCTCTCGGATAACCAGGGAGCACTCTACCAGATGATTACCGGAATGCAGGAAATAAAGCTCAACAACTGCGAAAAACAAAAACGCTGGCAGTGGGAACGCATACAGGCAAAGTTGTTCAATGTAAATATAAAGAGTCTTAGTCTGAGCCAGTATCAGCAGATTGGCGCGGTATTCTTTAACGAAACAAAGAACATCGCTATCACATTTCTGGCTGCCTATTCAGTGATAAAAGGAGAAATGACTCTGGGCATGATGATGGCGGTTCAGTATATTATTGGTCAGTTGAACAGCCCTGTGGAGCAGATGATCAGTTTCATGCAGGCGGCACAGGATGCCAAAATAAGTATGGAGCGTCTTGGCGAGATACACCTGAAGGATGACGAGGAAAAGCCCGAAGATGAAAAGATAAGTATCATGCCCGAGAACCGCACTATCCATATCAACAACCTGAATTTTCAGTATGAAGGTCCGCACTCCGAAATGGTTCTGAAAGATATTAATGTGGAAGTTCCTCACGGCAAAGTGACTGCTATTGTGGGGACCAGCGGCAGCGGCAAGACAACACTCGTAAAACTTATGCTGGGTTTCTATCCTCCGGTAAAGGGTGATATCATGGTGGGCGGTATCAATCTAAAAAATTTCAGTGTACACACCTGGCGCGAGAAGTGTGGTGCCGTGATGCAGGACGGTTACATTTTCTCCGAAAGTATTGCCAACAATATTACCATGGGCGATGAACGTCCCGACAAGCACAGGCTGCTGCATGCCGTCAAAGTAGCGAACATACAGGAATACATAGAATCTCAACCCTTAGGTTACAACACAAAGATTGGACTCGAAGGCAGCGGACTCAGCCAGGGACAGCGGCAGCGCATCCTCATTGCCCGTGCCGTTTACAAAGACCCGGAATTCATCTTCTTCGACGAAGCCACAAACGCTCTTGATGCCAACAATGAGCGCATCATTCTCGACAACCTGAATGAATTTTTCAAAGGGAAAACAGCGGTAATAGTAGCACACCGTCTCAGCACCGTGAAGAATGCAGATAAGATAATTGTGATAGAAAAGGGCGAGATAGTCGAGACCGGCACACACGAACAACTCACCGCTCTTGGCGGCCATTATTATCAACTAGTAAAAAATCAGCTTGAACTCGGAACTTAGATGAATGAAAAGATGAAAAAATGAAAAGATGAAAAAATGAAAAAATGAAAATGTGAAAAAATGAAAAAAATAATACATTTCCGGACATTTGCTTTATGAACTTTCAAACTTTTGACTTTATAGACTTTACAGACTTTTGACTTTTAAAAAAATGAATCCCGAAAACAGCAAAGAACTGATTAATATCCGCAGTGAGGAGGTTGATGAAATCCTCACCCGTAAGCCGCGTTGGGTAGTACGCTGGGGCATCATGACGATACTAATTGTTATTGTCTTGATCTTGGTTTGCAGCTATTTCATTCGCTATCCTGATATCATCAGCACGCATATTGTGATCACCACCGAAAACATCCCCGTCAATTTAGTTCCTAAATCCGGCGGCAAAATCAGTCAGTTGTATGTAAAGGACCGTCAGGAGGTGAAAGCAGGGGAAATTATTGCCATCATAGAGAATCCCGCAAACTACAACGACGTGTTCCGTCTCGACAGTTTGCTTAAAGCCCTGTCATTCCTTAAAAAATCAAACACCGGTCTTGCAGCTTCAACCGATATCGACAGCATAGAAACCAACAGCACGTATATACTTGGCGAGCTGCAGCAGCCATACGCCAATTTCGTCAAATCGCTGAACGATTATAAACTCTATATCATCACCGACTTCAACCATAAAAAGATTAATGCACTCCGGGCGCAGTCGGGCAAATACCGTGAGCTTCAGTCCAGGCTCATGAGTCAGTCGAATATCATCTTGCAGCAGCTGGAACTTGCAAAAAGCCAGTATGCGCGCGATTCCCTGCTGTTTGCAGGAAAAGCCATCCCGGCAGCGGAACTGGAGAAATCAAAAGGAGGATTGCTGCAAAACCGATATTCATGGATGAGTGCCAGGGGCAGTGTCGACAATGCCCGCATCAGCGTGCTGCAGATAGAGCAAAACATTCTTGAACTCGAACAGCAGTATCAGGAACAAAAGACAAAGATGGTAAACGATATCTCCGACAATTATGAAATACTGCTGAATCAAGTCAGCACCTGGTACCAGACTTATATATTGAAATCACCCATTGACGGCAAAATCACATTTACAAAATACTGGTCCGCCAATCAGGACATCAAGCCGGGTGAGGTGGCATTTACAATTGTTCCGGCAGGCAGTGCGAAAATCATTGGCAAAACAGAACTTCCGGCAGCCGGTGCCGGGAAGGTCCGGGAAGGACAAAAGGTAAACGTAAAGATAGACAACTACCCCTATATGGAATACGGCATGGTTTCAGGCCTCGTGGGCACACTTTCGCTTGTCCCCAACCAGAAACTATATACTGTTGAAATAATCTTCCCTGATGGCCTCAAAACAAACTACAAGCGCGAACTCCCCTTCGGTCAGCAAATGGAAGGCAGCGCGGACATCATTACCGACAATCTCCGCCTGATTGAGCGTTTCTTCAACCCTGTGAAAGCGCTGTGGAAGAATATTGCAGAGTGAATGCACTATGAACGATAAACATATATTAATACGGAATATCAGAAGACAGACTATAACGAAAACATAAATGTATAGTGCCTGATATGAAAATACTATAACAAAAAATGCCCTGTCAGGATCGGTGAAGAACCTGACAGGGCATGCTGGTTGTAAGAAGAAATACTGCTGCTATTTCTTCGCAGTAGATTTATCGGTATAAGGTACAACCTCCACCCATTTGCCTGTTGTGCGGGCCGCAATGCTGTTGTTATACATCGCTTCACTGCTTACTGCCGGCAGATAGAACGTACCTAGGTAACTGGCGTTCAGCAATACCTTATACGTACGTTTGGTATTGGCGGCAATATCGAAGAAGGTGTATACGCGGTCGTCGCGGAAATCCTGGTAGCTGTAGGGCGACATGGTGATACGTCCGGAGGAATTATCCATGCGAGTATTGTGAATTTCCCAACCCGAGGGGAAGATTTCATTCAGCACCATATTGTTGTAATAACCCATCAGACCCGGATTGGTGATGGTAACCTCGGCAATAAGATCAGTGCCCTGCTCAAGTTTTGAAGGGTCAATCTTTTTACCCTGTAGATCGGTGTACATCACTTCAATTTTCAGGTTGCTCTCAGAAGCCTTTTCCTGACCGGCTGCAGGCACACCCGATAATACAATTCGAGCATACAACAAACCCTTGCCATTATTCTTAATCTTCACCTTGCCTTTGGCATCAGAGCCTTTAAGGTTCATATCAATGGTAGCAACAGACTTGGTTGACTTCTTGTTAACGCCCGAACCGCCGTTGATGGAACAGTTGAAGTCCATACCGCCGACGGCAGCATTGCCATTAGCAAATTTACAGATGGCAATCAGGCAGTAGGCTGTTGTCTGCGTACTCATCCATTCGTTGCGGCTCATACGTTCCGACAGTAATTTAACCAGCGGAGCGGCTTTCATACGCATATTCATCAGGCTGAGTGCTTCAATAATCATAGCACGGTCGCGGTCATCGGAGCCATATGTATAATACATTTCGCGGTACGGCTGTATAATCATGGTGGCGCTGTTGGCAATCTGCTTGGCCACTTCTGCCTGCCCGGCAAGCTGATATGCTGCTGCAAGTCTCCATTTAGCCTGAACGGAAAGATTTTTCTGCTCGCGCAGCAGGTTCATCGCGCCAAGCTCAGGCTGTTTTGCCAAAGCCAGTGTATAAAGCCTGTAAGCCTGATCGAGGTCAGAGAAATAATAATAATCGCGCAGGGTTGTGCTCCATGCCAATGCCATTTTCTTCTGGTATTTTGCCCAGTTCTTCAGCATGGTTGGAGATACGGTATAGCCTTTTTCTTTGGCTTCGAGCAGGAAATGTCCGGCATAGGTAGAGCCCCAGCCATCGGCTGTTCCTGACCCCGGCCAGTATGAGAATCCGCCTGACGATGCCTGAAAAGAAGCAATTCTTGAAATCGCAGCTTTGATATTGGTTTCTATTCTGGCTTTGAATTTCGCATCCAGCTCCAATACATCGCTCAGATATAATTGCGGAAATGCCGATGATGTGGTTTGCTCGATGCATCCATACGGATACGTGAGCAAATATTTCAAACGTTTCTCAAGACCAATAGGCGGAATGGAAGAAATCTCAATCGTTCCTTTGTTCGTTCCTTTAATTCCCAACGGTGTATAATCGGGATTCCAGGTATCGCCCGGTTTGATCATCGTTTCTACAAAATCGGAGACTTCGGGGTTGGGGTTACGCACGTCGATTTCCATTTCGTAATACGCGTATTCACCGCCGCAATTCGCCATCACCTTTACTTTGCCGATGCCTGTATTGTCTTTAACTTTCAAATTAAAGCTCACTAACTCATCGCCAATTTCATTAAAGGTAATTGACTTCATGCTTTTATCAAGTACAGTGAACATGTCGTTGGTAGTAACCTTCACGCTCACATTTTTGATTTTCTTTTCCATTGCGAATACACTCACCGGCAAGGTAACCGTTTCGCCCGGACCCACCACGCGCGGCAGTGTTGCCAGCAGCATCAGCGGTTTGCGCACGGCAACCGTTTTCTCGGCACAACCATAGGCTTTGTCCTGACCTGCAATTACCATTACCCTTACACTGCCGATATACTGTGGCATTTTAAAGGTGTAGGTGTGTGATGAACCTTTGGGTAATGCAAACGGACCAAAATACTTCACCATGGGTTTGAAACGGTTCGCCCGGTTTTTCCCGGCGCCAGCCTTTCCTTCATCGCCCCCGCCTAAACTCAGGATACGCTCAAGTTGTCCGCCGTAAGCGCCCATTACCTGATCATAAAGATCCCATGTTTTAACGCCGAGCGCTTCACGCGAATAAAAATATTCCCACGGGTCGGGTGTTTTGAAATTGGTAAGGTCGAGCAAGCCTTCGTCAACAACGGCCACAGTGTAAGTCATCGCTTTTCCGGTTTCTTCCCTGATGCTGATGCTGGCATTTTCTTCAGGTTTCAACACATCTGCCATTGTAATCACAGGTCTCAGATGCGTGTTCGGATCATCAATAAAAATAGGTATTACACCATACAGGCGCAACGGCAGATCGTTGGCTGTTTGTCCGTGGGGCTGTATCAGTGTAACGTTGGCATACACATTGGGTGCCATTTCTTCTGTTACTTTAAAGGAGAAAATGGTTTGCCCCGGATCGGTATCGGTCCAGAATGACTGAAGCACCTTGGTTCCGGACTCAATGGTTATAAGTGCGCGGGCACCACCGGTCGATGGAATGGTGAGTTTTACTTCATCGCCCACTTTGTATTTATCCTTGTCGGATGAAAACACCAGCATGGATGCCGCTTCGCGGTCGTCGCTGTTGCGGCTTGCCCAGTTATCCCAGTCAAAGTAGCAAATTACGCCGGTAGTATGATTACTTTCAGGATCGGTTACCCGGATAAAGTAACGTCCCCAGTCGGCATCCGGAATATTCATCTGCAAACTCGCTTTACCTCCGTTAGTGATGATTTCTTTCGACATATACGGTTCGTTGTAAGTACCGCGCATGTAGTCGGCAAGGTCGTCGCCGGTGTTATCCCACCACCAGCGCCATTTTACTTTAAAGATATCAACTTTCAGTTTTTTAGATTGCTGAAGCTTACCGTTTACATCGAGATTCACAATATTGAATACGTGGTTCTGACCTGTAAGCAGTATGCCGGTGTATTGTTGTCCTTCGGGTTCTTTTATCCCTACATAGGTTGCATACGGATAATAGGGAACCGAGATGCGGTCGATAGAAAATTCGCCGCCCTGCTCAAATACGCGTGTTTCAAAGCTTGCGCGTAAAACGCCCGGTGCCGTGGTATTCAGGCTGATATTCGGATCAACGGAAGCAACTCCATTTGCATCAAGATTGCCTGTGAATACCGTATAGGTTTCAGAGAAAAACCGTTTTGAAGGATCGTCAAATTCATAGCCTTTATACTTATCAAATGCGGTGGATGAACGGTTTAGCGTCATGGTAACATCGGCTTTGAGGTTGCGTGCAATAGCGCCATGCAGCCACTTGGCTTCCAGTATTCCTTTTTGCAATGAGCCTGCTGTAATTTTATCACCGCCAAAATCAAGTTTTATCTTCAAACGGTTGGGTTTGATGGTTTCTATCCTAACTGTTTTTGTGAAGCTCGAACCGCCCACTTTAACTTCGGCAGTCCAGTAACCGGTAGGCGCTGAAGCGTCTGTTGCGGTACGGAAATCATAGAAGCCGTTTACCGAAGCCGATTTCACCATGTGAACCACTTTTTGTCCGGCAGGATTGCTCAGTTCAAATATCACGGGAACATCGGGCGGCAGCTTATCAAGCTTATCTTCCAGAATAAAGGTAAGGTATATGGAATCACCCGGACGCCACACACCGCGCTCGCCGTAAAGAAAGCCTTTCAGTCCTTTGCGAACAGCCTCTCCCGAAACATCAAACATACTCAGTGAAAGTGCCGAACCACCGGTGAGTTTCAAATATGACCGCTGGTCGCCTTTTTTCGCCACAACCAGATACGGAACTTTTTTAAGTGCAAAGTTGGCCTGACCGGCATTATCGGTTGAGCCTTTGTACAAAAGCTGATTCTGATAATCGAGAATTTCAATTGAAACACCGCTCATCGGAAGTGCGTTCACCAGATTCACCGCATAGATATTCAGGTCGCCGCCCGTTCCTACTTTGGCTATCATCCCAATATCGGTGGCAAGCACATTGCGGCTCACGGTTTTACTTCTGTAGTATGATTCATCGCAGGGATTATCGCGTTCATACCAGTCGTAATCATAATATTCATAATCATAATCGTAGTAATAGTCATTGTAATAGAACCAGTCGGTAGGTTCATTTTCTTCGGTATCGTTCCATGCCGGAATCATATTTTCGTCAGGACCGGCTTCTGTTGCATCACTTCCGTCGCATGAATAATATGCATAATCTTTTTTCAGGCTCAGTGTTACGCGGTAGATAGCACCCGGCTCTGCTTTTATAAGGTCCGCCAAATCGAGGGAGAAGCGGTTCCATTTTGCATAATTAACCACTGAATTGGTAGCCGTTTGCAGTTGAACGGTTTTCTTCAGAACAATCTTACCCACGCGGCTCAATTCGCGGTCGCCGTTCAGGTCGTTTACCTGAAGGTACTGGGCAACATTATTTTCATAAATCTTGAATATTTTTACATCAACAGCTTTCAGGTTAACCGCCTCGAAGGGGAAAATCAATCCGTTGGTGCTGGGCAAAATAACGCCGTTACCTACAAGACGGATATCCGGTTTAATATCTTCAAACGTAACGGAGTCTTTAACCTGTTTATTCAACTTTTTACCTGCTGCATTAGCAACTGAAGGTTCAATAATCAGCTCATGTATTCCTGTTTGCTCCGTTGGTGCATATACCCTGATTTCATTATCTTCAATAATAAACTTAAGGTCGGCGATGGTACCCAGTTTTACAATACCGTTTAAGTCCTGGTCTTCCAGCAGTGGATCCGAGAACTGCAGCAACACATATTGTTCGGGATTCTGCATTACCTGTACACCGGTAAACGTGAAATCATTGATTGACGGAATCTCCACCTTGAGTGAACCTTTCGTTTCGGCATCAATGGGTTTACCGTTCCACGTAAGTGTTACACTGCTCGCGCTCTCGCCGCGTTTCACACTGTCAATCACAAAATCAAATTTCTTACGGTCGCTTTGTGCCGTAACGGTAATTTTAAGTGTCCGTCCATCCTGACTTGCGGCAAGCAGTTTGGCAACATCTGTTGGGTCGGCAGCGTCGGCGGTAACAAGTGAACCGTTGACTTTTTCCCATGTCAGATTTTTTTTATCATAGGCTTTATGATTCTTCACACTCACCTCAAATGCCTGCTGTGCTGTCTGAAATTGAAACATCAGAGTTTTCAGACTATCCGGTACATTAATGAGTTTGGATAAATAAAACTTAGCTGTAAAAAGCTGCTTAACCGGAAGTTTTTCATCCGGTCTGAATTCCACAGTGCGCGTGTCAATCCAGTATGCCTTACCGGCAATAGAAGGAGAAAAATCGAACAGCTCTTCTTTAACCGGTTTTTCAAACATCGATGAATCGGCAAAATCATTGGCAAGGCGTACCTTTATGGTAGCTTCTGTTGAAACAATGCCTGACGTAAATGCCGACACATATTCTTTGAATGCCGGATTCACTTTTATAACGGCATGCGATCTGATTTTCACAATCAGAATAATAGACACAATAATAAATACTCCAATTGCTGCAGAAAGGAGAACGCGCTTTTTATCCATATTGAGGTAGTTTAGGTTGTTGTTTTTGAATCAGGTAAAATTAAAAAAATAATCGTCATAAATACTTTCGCATAATTATTTTTACAAAGGTTATGGGTATTATATGTGGAAAATATGATAAATCCCGCATAGAGTGGTCGGACATGAGCATATTTTTATATTTTTGTTAACAAGAATACTCCAAACCATTCATCCATGAAAATTTTCAAGAAGGCACTTAAAATATTTTTTATAGTAACCGGCAGCTTATTGGTACTTTTTGCAGCATTTCTGATTTACAGTACCTGCAGCATGTACAAACCGGCAGCCGTTGAAAAGGCTGAATTGATCAATAATTCAATTTCATCACGTATCGCCATCAATGAGTTTTCATTTATTACCTGGAATATTGGTTATTGCGGGTTGGGCAAAGAAATGGATTTTTTTTATGACGGTGGTAAAAGCGTACGCCCCGATGCAACCGGATTTCAGAAGTATCTAAACGGCGTTTTCAGTTTTATTTCGAACAATGATTCAGTTGATTTCTTATTATTGCAGGAAGTGGACCGTAACTCACGACGCTCCTATTATCAGGATGAGGCGTCGTTGTTTTCCCAGGCACTATCGGGCCACGCGGCAGCCTTCAGCAAGAATTATGATGTGGGATTTGTGCCGGTTCCGCTATTTAAACCCATGGGACAGGTGAACGGTGGCATTATGACGCTTTCGCGCTGGCAGCCCACTGAAGCCACCCGTTATGATTACCCCTTGAAATATTCGTGGCCGACACGACTGTTTATGCTCGAACGCTGTTTCATGCTTGAACGGTATAATTTATTGGATGGAAAAGAACTCGTGATAATAAACCTTCACAATTCGGCATTTGCAGACGCAGATTTGATGCGTCAATACGAGCTTTGGATGGTGCGCGGATTTGCCATGGAAGAATTTGGAAAAGGAAATTATGTAGTGATGGGAGGCGACTGGAACCAGTCACCGCCCGGCTTCGGCAAACTGAATTATTACAGCAGCTTCAATAAAAAACAGGGCGCAACCGAAATACCTCCCGATTTTATTCCTCCCGGCTGGAATTGGGGTGTGGATAAAAAAAATCCCACCAACAGGGAAGTGTATGAAGCCTATCGTCCGGGTTTGACGCCGGTAACCACACTTGACTTTTTCATTACATCACCCAATATCAAAATACAGGATGCACATGTTGTGCCTCAAGCATTCGGCAGCAGCGACCATGAACCTGTTTATATGCGCGTCCGCCTGCTTTCAAATCCATTGGATTATAGTCCTGCGGAAGTAAAAGACTATGTGAAAATCTTACAGGATTCGCTTGCCGGGATTCAGACAAAGAATGTGAAAAAGCCGGTTAAAAAAAAGAAATAGAAAACCGTCAAAAAAAAGAAGCTGCCCCTTAATGAGGCAGCTTCTTCTATTAAATAAATTCTGTGAGGTCAGATTACATTATTTCGTCACCAGTAATTTCAGGGATGAACTAATTGATGCACCCTTGAGCTGAATGATATAATTTCCTGAAGCAAGTTTGTTCACGGAAACAGGCAGCAGATTGTTGCCCTGATTCACATGAACTTCTTCATTTATAAATACCCTGCCTGTAAGGTCCATTACTGTAATCACCATTGACTGTGCTTCGTTAGCATCAAAGCTGATGTTTGCAATGTCTGCAGCAGGATTCGGATAAATATTTAGTTCGCTCAAACCTGTATTGGTGCTTATTCCGGCAACAGTCGACCATTCTGCATCAAACATAGAGTTAGGACTGTCGTTCCATGCAAATGCAGCCATACCCCTGCTTACGCTCATGTCAACACGTGGAAACATAGGAACGGCATTCAATGTGGAGAGGTCACGGTAATTTGGCTGAAAGAAAAACGCATCTTCCGTTGCAGGAGAGCCCATCGATTTTATTACATAAGGCAGTGTGTTTGCATCATCGTTGTAATAAGTAAAGAGAAAATTATCGTATACCGGATCAAATACACCATGGCACTGCGAGCTTGCACCGGTGCCTGAACCAGAAGAAATATTACTCCACAGATACGTGGGTGACTTCAGCACAATACTATCAAAAACTGCTGCCCATACAATATTGCTGGCATCATACTCCATAGCAACCATGATACGCATATCTGAAGTTCCCGGACCGCTTCCGCCGGCAGAGTTCTGAGAAGCAACAACACAGGGTCTGCGATAATGTTCATTTCCTGAGTCAATCAGGTATGGACCGGTATAAAAAGGAGCTGTTCCATCATCAGGAAACATGAACATCACTTTTACGGCACCCCATACCATTGAAGGTCCGGAATAATCATCCCAGGCAATGGCCAGTCTACCATAGGTTGATGTTCCGGGCAGAGTTGAACCAATGGAGGCACTCACGTTTCTTATATAACCGGAGGTACCGTAGATACCTGCCCTGTGCATTGTTGTACCACCGTCAGCACCCGTCCAGATTATAATAGAGTCGTTCGTATTTGCCTTACCGGCCACCAGACTGATTTCATAAGGCGCGGATACAGAGTTCTTATCACGGCAGTCGGTTGCAAGGCTGAGACTTGTCCAACCCCGCACTGTTGTAAAATTAAACGTTTCGCTTACAATGCCACCAAGGTACAAACCAATTGTATCGTTTTTATCACAATACAATGTAGCATCGGCACTGACCGTATCTAAATATGAGCGAGCAATGAACAGACCGAAGTCAGCACCATTTGTTCCTGCACAAATGATATCGAAAGCTGTAACAATACCGCTGCCACCAATTCCGCCCGAACTAACCTGAGTAAAGGTCACACCATTATCCTTTGACCTGAGCACTTCCCAATTTGTAGTAGGTCCGGTAGGTGTAAGAGAAAAAGTTCTGCCATAATAAATGGTTCCGTCAAATGCTACCGATATACGTGCATTCGAGTACTTGTAACCTGCAGTTACGGGTAAGGTAATGTCACCACCCCATGCGTAAGTGTCCAGAGCGGCTCCTGAAAGTACCAGCCCGAGGCACAGAATGATTAAAAATCGTAATTGCTTTTTCATAAATAGAAATTAATTAAATGGTTCCGGTGATTAATAATAACGCTTGCACCGGAAATACAAGCTGAAAAATATTTTTCTGATATTATTTTGTCACAACCAGTTTTAACGTTGAATTGATGGTAGCTCCTTTAAGCTGAATAAAGTAATTTCCTGCAGCCAGCGCATTAACCGAAAGCTGAATGCTGTTGCTTCCGGCATTCAGCTCAACTTCACGCGAAAGCAGAACGCGTCCGGTAATATCCATCACGAATAAGCTTACCTTTTGTGATGCATCGGCGGTACAGCTGATATTGGTAATTTCTGAGGCAGGATTAGGGAATATGTTCAAATCATGCGCGTCTGCGCTGTTTTCACGTACGCCCACTATCACAGACCATTCTGCGTCGAACAATGAATTATAGTTATCGTTCCATGCAAATGCAGCCATACCGCGGCTCACGCTCATATCAACCCTTGGTGCCATGAATGTACTGCTGGCAGTATTAATATCACGAAAGTTGGAATTGAAAAATATAGGATAATCCATTTGAGGTGAGTTCATAAACTTGATTACATAAGAAATCGAATTGCTGACGTCATTGCAATAGGTAAAAAGAAAGTTGTTGTACAGGGGGTCGAAAACACCATGGCATTGTGTGCTGTTGCCCGAAGGAGTCCAGATAGATAACCTTGTGAAATTATACGACGGAATCTTGAGCAGGATACTGTCATATACAGCTCCCCAGACACCGTTATCACCATTCCATTCTGCACTGACAATAAGCCTGAAATCGCTGGTGCCCGGGCCTGTGCCTCCGGCAGTATTCTCAGACATCACAATACAGGGTCTGCGGAATTGAGCAACACCGGCAGCAAGCGTATATGGTCCCGGATATTGACTGTTCGTTCCATCGTCGGGATACAGGAACATGGTTTCAATTACGCCCCAGTCATCGCCTGAATTTGCATAATCATCCCAGGTTACGCCCAGTCTTCCATAACCTGTAACACCCATAGCAATTGAACCGATAGACGCACTTACATTTCTGAGGAAACCGGGTGTGCCGAACAGGCTGCGGCGATGGATTGTAGTACCGCCGTCATTGCCGGTCCAGACAATTACCGAATCATAAGTGCTGGCCATTGTAGCTGCAAGACTAATTGCATATGGCGTTGAATACGGATTCGGGTCGCGGCTGTCGGTTGCAAAACTCAGACTCGACCAACCTCTTGATGTGGAATAACTAAAGCTTTCATTCACCATGGTACTGGCATACCCACCGGTTGCATTATATTTATCAGCGTACAAAGAGGCTGTGGTCGTAACCGTATCAAGATAAGCCCTTGCAATATAAACTGCAAAATCCGTAGCATTTTCGCCGGCACATATTATATCCAACGCAGTGCATTTTGAGCTACCACCCACTGCCCCATTCGAAAAAGGAATAAATGTTATCCCGTTGTCCGTTGATTTCAGAACTTCCCATGAAATAAAAGATCCACCCGCTACAGTTGAAAAAATGCGACCATAATAAATGGTGCCATCGTAAGCAACGGATATCCGGGCATTGCTGTATTTATTTCCAGAAACAACAGGAAGTGTAACATCACCACCCCATGCAAACACATCTATTGCTGCAGAGGAGAGAACAAAACTAAGGCAAAAGAAAATCACAAAATGTAAGGTCGATTTCATTACTCGGTTGTTAAATTAATAATTAACAAAGATACTTATGCATGTTCCTAAATGTTCTCCGGGTAGTGTTAATATTGATTGACGCTATAAAAACTCCCGGACGCGCTTTCTAAAATAAACGCCAAGTGCTAAAAATATACGCATGAAACACCTGTTAGCGCATACATCAATTAAAACTAATTAATATCATTAAAATAAATTAGTTTTAATCCTACTAATTGCGTAGGATATAGAGGTAAGTGCATCAGAATATACAACTATTTATAAACCAATTATTTAAACGAAGGGGAATGAATTCCGGAAATCACCCGGTAAAAAGTGATGATGCAATCCGGTCGGCAAAAAGTTTGCCTTTATTGGAGAGATAAAGAATATCGTTTTGAGAAAAAATCTCCTCCGTACGAATAAATGGTTCCGCTTCGGAAATCAAATGCAGCAAAAGAGCTTTCCCAAAGTTGTTTTCAATATACTTAAGGTCGCAACCCCACATTGTTCTGAGCGAAACCATGACATACTCGTTATATTTCTGTTCCGGACTCAGTGTTTCCATTTCAAAATCAGGCGTACCGGCAGCTATGGCTTTCAGATATTTACTTACCGAGCTCACGTTCCACTGCCTCGTACTGCCATTGAAAGAATGCGCTGATGGGCCCAGTCCCAGATATTTTACGCCCTGCCAATAAGCAGAATTGTGTCGCGAAAACATACCTTCACGGCAAAAATTAGATATTTCATAATGCAAAAAACCATTGCTCTCTAATGTTTCCGTTATGCGTGTGAAATGACGTTCTGAAAGAGCATCATCAGGCATTTCGGCACGACCCTTTCCGATAAAGTTGTGCAGAATAGTTCCGTCTTCAACAGTAAGTGAATAGGCAGAAATATGAGGAACGTCAATAGTCACGGCAGTTTCAATATTTTTCATCCATCTCGTTTCATCCTGACCGGGTATTCCGTATATGAGGTCAATACTCACATTATCAAAACCACTTGCCTTTATCAGATTAACAGCACTGATTGATTGTGCCGCGTTATGTGTGCGCCCAAGCCAGAGCAGATCTTCGTCGTTAAATGACTGCACGCCCAGACTGAACCTGTTGATACCGGAAGCTTTCCATGCCCTGAGTTTATCAATAGTTACATCGTCGGGATTGGCTTCAATGGTAATTTCGGCATCATCAGCAACTGCATGGGCAATCCGTATTTTATCTAATATTTGTGCAACATCAGAAGGCTCAATGATAGAAGGCGTGCCTCCACCAAAATAAATTGTATCGACCGTTTCTCCGCCAAGATAATCAGCAGTAAGAACCACCTCGGCAAGCATGGCCTGAATAAAACCCTTCATCAGTCCTGCCGAAGCAAGTGAAAAAAAGTTACAATAAGCACATTTCTTTTTGCAGAATGGAATATGTATGTAAATACCTGCCACGCGGTCGTTCTGTTAATAATTGTCAAAGGTAGCGGAAAAATACATCAGGCATATGTAGTTTATCTCAATTGTATTATCTTCGTATCTGTAAATAAAGATATTATTATGATACTATCTGCCTGTGGTCTTATTTGCGATGAATGTGAATTTTATCCTGAAAAATGTGCCGGCTGCCATGCCGTGAAAGGTCAAACATTTTGGGCACTTGAAATGATGCCGACAAAGACCTGTCCACTGTTTGGATGTGCTGTGAACACGCGCAATCACAAGGATTGCGGCGACTGCGTAGAACTGCCTTGCCAAATGTTCAGAGAAATGAAAGACCCGAATTCAACAGACGAAGAACATCAGCAATCGCTAATTGACCGCACCGCCCGATTGAAACAGAATTAATGAATCCGGCAGCATCGCTGTCAGAAATTTCACGCAATACGAACGGCACATCAAGAAAGTCATGCTTTGGTCGTTCAACCCGTGACTCAACATACGTTTCACTGTAACCCTTATCAGTCATGGAACTGCGAAAAATAAAAAAAATAATAAAGGCACAGCCGGTTATGGAAGGAGCCGGTGTTAAGCTCAACAGAGCATTTGGTTATCATGAGCGCGGTCTGTTTGACCCGTTTCTGCTGCTCGATGACTTTCGGTCTGATCATCCCGACGACTACATTCAGGGCTTTCCATGGCACCCGCACCGCGGCATTGAAACAATAACATACATGTTACAAGGACAAGTTGAACATGCCGACAGCCTGGGGAATAAAGGTATCATCTCATCGGGTGATGTGCAGTGGATGACCGCAGGTAATGGAATTATACATCAGGAAATGCCTCTGGCAGGCGCTGATGGCCGTATGTATGGCTTTCAGCTTTGGGCCAACCTTCCCGCATCGCATAAAATGATGGACCCGAGATACCGCGATATTAAAAATAACCAGATACCCGAAATTTCTGTAGCAGAAGGTGTGAATATTCGTATTATTTGCGGAAGCGTGAACGAAAAACAGGGACCCGTAACTGATGTAATTACCGAACCCGAATACCTGGATATCAGGCTTGCAGCCAATTCAGAATACATCCATCCGTGTGTAAAAGGACACAATGCTTTCGCATATATTTATGATGGCATGGCATTCTTCAGCCATGAAACCGAAAGCGAGCCGTCAACGAGAGAACCATTTACGAACCATTCATTGGTGCTTTTTGATGATGGCGACGGCATCAGGATGATTACCGGAAATATCGAAGCACGTTTACTGTTACTTTCAGGAAAACCCATCAATGAGCCTATTGCATGGTACGGACCCATGGTCATGAATACACAGGAAGAAATAGATCTCGCTTTAAGCGAATACCGCAAGGGTACATTCATCAAGCATGAATAAAATTCACGTTAAACAAGAAATATCAAAGATTTTAAGAAAACCCGCATTCACATTATGGCGCCCGGAACTTTTCTGACAAAAATCACATTAGCAGGTCGAAGCCACCTAATCAATTGTAAGTGAGCATCGACATACCGTAAAAAAATGACGCCTATAAACTCAAAAAACTTTTTTTATGCTAAAAGTTTTTTGAGTTTATTTTTTGTGTACTTTTGTCGCCATGGAAGAAAAGGTTCAGCATATCATTGAAAAAGTTTCGGCACTGTACCTGAGCTACGGAATACGAAGCGTAACAATGGATGATGTTGCGCGCGAACTGGGCGTTTCTAAAAAAACGCTGTACGAATGCGTTGTCGATAAAAACGACCTCGTTGAAAAATTTCTGGACTTCCACGCAAAGCGGCTTGGCGCCGCACTGCTGTGCATTTACAACGGAAAAGTAAATGCTATTGATGCCTTGCTTGAAATAAGCCGGATCATCAATCATTTTTTAAAAGACATCAACCCATCCATCACCTTCGACCTTCAAAAGTATCATCCGGAAATATGGCAGAAGCTGATGAAATATAAAAGCATTCATGTTTTCGACAATGTAATGACCAACCTGCGTCAGGGAATTAAAGAAGGTTTGTATCGTAGTGATTTGAAACCTGAGGTTATTGCGAAAATTTATGTTTCACGCGTTGAACTGAGTATGGAACCCGGTCTGACAGATGCACTGAACTATTCTTCAACGGAAATTTTTAATGAACTTATCAATTATCATATCAGGGGTATTGCCAGTAAAAAAGGCATTGAGTACCTCGATAAAAAGATTGCAACCCAACAAAAAAAACATTGATTCGATGAAACGATTATTTATTACCGCCACAGCAGCGTTTATTATGCTGTTCTGCACAACAAACAGTTCTTTCGGGCAGCTGAAATCGACGGCCTTTACTTTGAAACAGGCACAAGACTATGCCCTGGAAAACGCGTATAAAACCCGCACAGCCAATTTCGATATCGCAGTTGCTGAAAAAAACCGCAAGCAATTCATTACACTCGGATTACCTCAGATTAACGGTTCTGCCAAATACAATATGTATATTGACATTCCCACGCAGCTGATGCCGAACTTCCTTACACCTGCTGTTGAAGGAGTGCTGTTGCAGCACGGACTGATTGCTCCCAACCAGCTGACAGGCGCATCGAATGATAAGTTTGAAGTACAGTTTGGTTCAAAGCACAATTTCAGCGGTGACCTGACCGCAAGCCAGTTGCTGTTCGACGGAACTTTTGTGGTTGGACTAAAAGCGGCTGCTATTCTTGTTGACCTCAGCAAAAATGCCGAAGTAAAATCGGAAATTGAAACGCGAGAAGCCGTTGCTCAGGCATATTATCTTGTATTAGTGGCACAAGCGAACCGTTCTGTTCTCGATTCAACACTGGCCAATATGGACCGCATCTATAACCAAACAAAAGAGTTCCAGAAAAACGGCTTCATGGAAGAAACCGATGTTGAACAACTTTCACTTATTGTATCAAATCTGACAAACAAACGCGCCATGGTTGACCGTCAGATAGAACTTGCAAATGACTTGCTTAAATTTCAGATGGGCATTGACCTCAGCGAACAAATAACGCTTACCGATCCACTTGAAGACCTCGTATTAAGAGCCATTGGAGCCAATCTTTCCGAAAAACAATTCGATGCGAACAACCACATCGATTTTCAAATAATGAAAACAAACGCTCAATTGCTGAAACAAACGCTTAAAGTGGACCAGAGCCGCTATTATCCTACGCTCACCTGCTTTTTCACAACTTCTCGCAGCGCACAGCGCAATGAATTCAACTTCTTTTCGGGAGGCGATGCGAACAAATGGTATAAGACCACCATTTTTGGTGTGAACCTTTCAGTTCCTCTGTGGAGCTCGGGAAACAGGCTGATGAAAATACAAGCCGATAAATTGAATATTGAAAAACACAATATAGTGCTGAAGCAAGTTGAACAGGCACTTCAGCTTGAAGTACAGAGCGCACGCTCGGGACTTAAAACCTACACAGACCAGTACCGTTCCGAAATAAATAATATGGCGCTTTCGAAAAAAATCTACGATAAAAATGCATATAAATTTAAGGAAGGCATGTCGTCAAGTATGGAACTGAATCAGGCATATACACAATATCTGACCACTCAGGGAAATTATTTCAACTGCCTGCTTGAGCTGCTGAACTCTTATTCCAAACTTAATAAAGCGCTGAACAATTATTAATCAATATTTAGAAAATATTAATCAACCAGAACAAAAGAAAACTTCAAAATAAAGCATTTGAGATATGAAAAAATCACTGTTATTAATGAGTTTGCTCGTATTCGTTTTTGCCTGCAACAGACCTGTCGATAAAAAAGCCGAGCTTGAAAAATTAAAAAAGCAACACGATGAAATCGCTGCCCAGATAACAACACTTGAAACAGAACTGACTGCCGAAGGGGGCTTAACCGCTAAAACTAAAAATATTCTTGTTACTGAAGTTACCCAGCAGGCTTTCTGCCATTATATAGAAATTCAGGGACGCGTGGACGGCGATCAGAATATTGCCGTTAATTGTAAAACGCCCGGTTTCGTTGCAAGCGTGAATGTTGAAGAAGGCCAGACTGTAAGAAAAGGTCAGCTGCTGGCTACCCTCGACGCATCCGTACTTTTAAAAACAAAATCAGAACTTGAGGCACAGCTTGTATTTGCAACTGACATCTACAATAAACAAAAAAACTTATGGGATCAGAAAATTGGTTCTGAAGTGCAGTACCTCACGGCAAAAAACAATAAAGAAAGCCTTGAGAATAAAATGAAAACATTGCAGGAGCAGATTGAAATGACACGCATCACCTCTCCTATAGACGGCACTGTTGAAGAAATACCCATCAAGATAGGACAGGTCGTAAGTCCCGGAATTCCTACATTCAGAGTTGTGAATTTCTCAACCATTAAAGTGATGGCAGATATAGCGGAAGCCTATTCGGTCCGCGTAAAAACCGGCGACAGTGTAATTATCCACTTCCCCGATTTCAATTACGACATCAAAACAAAACTAAGCTTTACATCAAAGTATATCAACCCGACTAATCGCACTTTTCAGGTGGAAGCGCGCATTACGCCCGGCCAGTATCAGTTCAGAGCAAACATGATAGCAGTACTTCGCATCAACGATTATAAAGCACCGTCGGCCATTGTTGTTCCTGTGAATATTATCCAGAAATCAATGAACGAGCAATATATTTTTGTTTCTCGCGAAGAAAAAGGCATCAAAACCGCCCATAAACAAACAGTTACCGTTGGTCAGATATATAACGGAATGGCGGAAATACTGACAGGTCTTAATGTCGGAGATAAAATTATTACCACAGGCTACCAGGACCTGAACGAAGGTCAGGCACTGAGCTATTAACATTTTGTGACGGCAATAGTAACCATGAATTTTTACGTATAGAAATGAAAAAAGAAATAAAGAATAAAGAGTTTTTTGCAACAAGCTGGTCAATTGATAACAAAACCAGTATTTACGTTGTTGCAATTCTTATAACCATTTTGGGAATTATGAGCTATATCACAATTCCTAAAGAACAATTCCCGGAACTTGTAATTCCTACGATACTTGTGAATACGGTTTATCCCGGTACTTCGCCCGAGGATATGGAAAATCTGGTTACTCGACCTATTGAGAAACAAGTAAAGTCAATTTCCGGGGTAAAAAAAGTTACGAGCAATTCCATCCAGGACTTTTCGAGTATCGTAATCGAATTTGAAACAGATGTACCCGTAAGTGATGCCAAGCAGAAAATACGCGACGCATTGGATAAAGCACGTGTTGATCTGCCCAATAACCTGCCCAAAGATCCGGATGTAATGGAAGTCGACTTCTCGGAAATCCCGATTATGTACGTCCAGATATCGGGTAATTACGACCTGGAACGCCTCAAGAAATATGCAGATGTTGTGCAGGACCGTATCGAAAGTCTGAAAGAAATAACGCGCGTCGACATTGTGGGTGCGCTTGAACGCGAGATTCAGATTGACGTCGACATGTATAAAATGCAGGCGGCAAGTCTTACCTTATCGGACATTGAACGCGCTGTTGCCTCAGAAAACATTGTTGTTTCGGCAGGTAATATTACTACCTCGGGCATGAAACGCTCTATAAGAATTGTCGGGCAGTTTCAATCACCGGATATTTTAAACAACATCGTGGTAAAATCAGGAAGCGGCGCCTTGGTTTATCTAAAAGATGTTGCCGTTATTCGTGACGGATACAAAGAGCAGGAAAGCTTTTCGCGCCTCGACGGACAAAACGTAATTACGTTGAATGTCATCAAAAAAAGCGGGCAAAACCTCATCGATGCCTCGGATAAAATCAAAGGGCAGATGGCTGATTTGCAAAAAAACACCTTCCCGCCCGACCTTAAAGTGAATATTTCAGGCGATATGTCGCGCTACACCCGCAATACCCTTGAAGAACTCAACAATACTATCATCATCGGATTTTTGCTTGTTATAGTGGTATTGATGTTTTTTATGGGATTCACGAATGCCTTTTTTGTAGGGCTATCCGTGCCATTATCCATGTTTGTTGCTTATATGATTATGCCCAGCATGGGGTTCACGATGAATATGATTGTAATGTTCGGTTTCATCTTTGCCCTGGGCATTATTGTTGACGACGCCATTGTGGTCATAGAAAATACGCACCGAATCCACAAGAAGGAACCGGACATTGTGAAAGCGGCCAAGATGGCCGCCGGCGAGGTCTTTCTCCCAATACTTTCAGGAACACTCACTACGTTGGCGCCCTTTTTCCCGCTGGCTTTCTGGCCGGGAATTGTAGGCAAGTTTATGCACTTTATGCCTGTAACGCTTATTCTAACGCTGTTTGCATCCCTCATGGTGGCTTATATCATAAACCCTGTGTTTGCTGTAACGTTTATGAAGCATGAGTACGATACTAAAGTAAAAAAGGTGAATTATCGTTCGTTGATTCGAATGGGCATTGCACTGCTTTCCAGTGCTGCTATCTGTTACATTCTGGGATGGTTCGGTATGGCAAACTTCCTCGTATGCATGTTTTTGCTGATTCTGTTATTCCAGTTCGGAATTAAAAAGTTGATTACCGGTTTTCAGGAAAAGCTTTGGCCGCGCATGATGAATCTGTATGAAAGAACCCTGTGGTATGTACTTCGCGGAAAGAGACCGCAACGAATCCTCATGTTCGTTGTCGGATTATTCTTCTTCACCATTGTGCTGTTCGGCATCAAAAAACCGGCGGTTGTGTTCTTCCCCAACAATATGCCCAACAATGTTTATGTAATGCTGAATCTTCCGGTTGGAACAGATCAGAAAGTAACTGATTCAATAACCCGCATTGCAGAGCAAAAAGTGTACAGCGTACTCGGTAAAAACAATCCGATTGTTGAATCGGTTGTTACCAATGTAACGCTCGGTGCAGGCGAAGGCGGCGCGTTTGATCGCTCTGCGGCCACGAATAAAGGTAAAGTCACGATAAATTTTGTGGAATATAAATACCGAAACGGAGCCTCTACGACAGATTACCTTGATAAAATACGCGAAGCTGTAAAAGACATTCCCGGCGCAGAAGTTACTGTTGTTAAAAACAGGATGGGACCACCAACCGGCGCACCGGTGAATATTGAAATCAGCGGTGAAAACCTTGAAGAAATCGTATATACAGCAAGCTCTTTCAAACGTTATCTCGATTCAATACAGATTCCGGGAGTTGAAGAGCTCAAGTCGGATTTCTTAAACAACAAACCGGAAATCATTGTTGATGTTGACCGCATCAGAGCCAACCGTGAAGGAATTTCAACCGGACAAATCGGGATGGAAATTCGTAATGCGGTATATGGTAAAGAAATTTCCAAATACAAAGAGGCTGAAGACGAATTTCCTATCATGCTTCGCTATTCTGAAGTACAGCGAGGCAATATCAATACGCTGCTAAACCTGAAAATTACCTATCGCGACATGAACAGTGGAATGCTGCGGCAGATACCGCTGTCATCAGTGGCAAGTGTTCAATACAAGAATACTTTCGGTGGTATTAAAAGGAAAAATTTCAAGCGGGTAATCACCATTTCTTCAGATGTACTTACCGGCTATACCGCCAATGATATCGTAAATAAAATAAAAACGGAAGCGGCAGCATTTCCGCACCCTAAAACTGTTGACATCAAACTTACCGGCGAGCGCGAAGACCAGGCAGATGCCATGTCGTTCCTTAGTAAAGCAATGATGATAGCGCTTGGGTTAATCTTCTTTATCCTAATCACACAATTCAACTCACTCAGCAAGTCTGTCATTATTTTAAGTGAGGTGATTTTTAGTGTTATTGGCGTGTTGCTTGGCATTATCATTTTTGGAATGTCGGTTTCAGTGATTATGACCGGTTTAGGCATTGTTGCACTTGGAGGCATTGTTGTCCGAAATGGAATTCTTATCGTGGAATTCACAGATGTGCTGCGCGAACAGGGAATGAAAACCAAGAAAGCCATAGTACAGGCGGGCAGAACCAGAATAACACCGGTTGTGCTGACGGCAACTGCAACCATACTTGGTCTGGTGCCTTTAGCCGTGGGAATGAACATTAACTTCATTACTATGTTTACTCAACTGAATCCGCAAATTCATTTTGGTGGCGACAACGTTATGTTCTGGGGCAATTTAAGCTGGACAATTATTTTCGGGCTGAGCTTTGCTACATTCCTGACACTGGTGTTTGTACCGGCAATGTACCTGATGGCACACAAATTCAAAATCAGAGTGAAGCGCGGACGTTCAAACAGGGCATACCGACGCGCCCTGAGGGCTGCTTAAATTTTGAACAATTCGAGCAATTTTATTGCAACGAATATCAGGATAACTACGTTGATAAATACAAGGAGTGCAACAAAGACTTTTGGACCCCTATCTGTTTTTTGATTGTACATGTCGATTAAAACGTCTTGACACAAAAATAGGTATTTTTACTATAAAGAAAGACATGAACAGGCATTTTTTCTTATATTATTAATGATTTTTTAGCACAATAACAGAAAAGCAGGTGTTTATTGCGGTATGTAAAGCAACGAACACCTGCTTACGTATAAACACCTTTGGTATTTTAATCTTCTCTATAAAGGAGCAATAATGCCGAATTGGGAACAATAAAGAATTTTTCTTTGTTGAATTCTATCTCTACTGCTTGCTTCTGAAGAAAAACAGCCAAATCGCCTACCTTCGCCTGTAAGGGCAGGTAGTGCTGCTTTTCAGAATCTTTCTTCCATTCTTCATCAGGTTCTTGAGGCATCGGAATCGGATATCCGGGACCGGCAAGCACAACATAACCACTTTGGATGTCTTCCTTTTCGGCAACACCGGGCGGAAGCAATAATCCGCTTTTGGTTCGGTCTGACTGGCTTCGCTTTTTAATCAGTAACCGGTCGCCCACCACAATAAGCTTGTTGATGTCTTTAACTTTAATATCCATTGCTCAACCTCATTCTGTTTATCAGTGTTCAAAGATATTTATTTTTAAACTGTATATTTGTACAAATCGATTCCATGCTGAAAAAATTCCATACACGCGGTAAAATCGAAGCAGGCTGCGATGAAGCCGGACGCGGCTGTTTGGCAGGCCCTGTGTTTGCGGCAGCCGTTATTCTTCCGCCCCGGTATAAAAACGCACTGCTGAACGACTCGAAACAGCTGAACAAGAAAAACCGGGATTCGCTCCGTATTGAAATAGAAAAAAACGCATTGGCCTGGGCCGTTGCGCGCGTAGAGCATGACGAAATTGACGAAATCAACATATTGAACGCGTCCATAAAAGCCATGAAAAAGGCGGTAAGCCTGCTCGCTATAACACCTGAATTATTACTTATCGACGGCAATCGCTTTCATGCATACGAAGGAATTCCGCATCATACCATCATCAAAGGTGATGGAATTTATATGTCCATTGCAGCAGCATCGGTACTGGCAAAAACACACCGCGACGATTGCATGGAACAGCTTCACGAAGAATTTCCACAATATGACTGGAAAACAAATAAAGGTTATCCTACAGCCAAACACCGTACCGCGATATATAATCATGGAATTAGTCCTTACTACCGACGCAGCTTCAATATGAGCGAACAATTGAAGATATCTTTTTGATTTTTTGTATTATCTTTGTTGGTAAATGGAATTTCGTACAATAAAATAAATCCGAAATTATGAAAACACTTTTGTCAATCGTTGTTTTTCTGGGAGTGACACTATTCTATTCGTCAAATGCCAGCGCACAGCAAGAGCAGCAAAAATCAGGTTTTAATAATAACACGCCACAACAGACACAGTCAGGAAACAATCAATATACCGATGACCAAAAAACACTTTTTGCCATCCCTTACTTAAAGGAACTGTTCGACGAGATTACAAAACTAAATGCACGCATGAACGGCAGCAGTGGCGATGCACTGGACCGGGTAAAAACAGAACACGACAAATACGTGGCAGAATACATCAAGCAGCTTGAACGGCAGGAACCCCTTTATGCAAAGGATGCAAAAATGCACAGCGCTATCCTTGCCGAACTCACACGTCTGAAAGGAAGCTCAAAATAAATTTTCGGCATTAACATTTGTATGTTAATTTAATTCCACGGTTCACATTTTTATTTCACTTCATTCATCCTACTTTTGAAAAAAGTCCGTGATATGGCATTTTTCAAAGGAAAATTATCTCCTCTCCGCATTACTTTTTCTGCAATTCTCATCCTTGTTATCATTGCACTGCTATGGGGTGGCATTTGGTATGTGCGCAGGCTCAAAGACCCGGTAATACCGGCAACAGAGGCATTGCCTGCAAATCCCGCTTATGTAATTGAGATAAAAAAGGCATACAAATTCTGGGATACTTTTTCTAAAACCAGCCGTATCTGGAAAGAACTTGCCGGTATTTCATACTTTGCAGAATTAAACAATACGATAAGAAATCTGGATTCAGCCATTCGTGCCGATAAAAATCTGGAGAATAAAATTGAAGGACGCGACCTGATAATTGCCGCCTATCCTATTTTAAAAAAAAATGAGCTCGGACATCTGTTTCTGATGAATCTTTCAAGTGCCCATGACGAGCGTCGTGTTGATGACTTTGTAAAAAGCATGGCCGGCGATGATGCCTTGATTGCAAGCGTTGCGGAAGGCAAACACGACATAATTTCCGTGAGTAAGCCCGGCATTGCAGACGTTTTCTATTATTCCGTATCGCAAGGAATATTTATCGGAAGCTACAACCGCCCGCTAATCAGCGATGCGCTTACTACGCTTGATAACGGCACTTCGGCAATGAAAACGCCCTCATTCATCAAGCTGGGAAACGCGGCAGGAAAAAATTGCGAAGCCACAATATTTTTAAATACTGAATCACTTCCGTTGCTGCTTAAGCCTTTCAGAGCCGACTCGATTGCATCACTGCTGGATTTCACAAGCCGGCTGGGTGCACTTTCGGAATTTGATCTTAAAACAAAAGCCGGTGAATTGATGCTGAACGGTTACATTGAAACCAATAAAAAGAACCGGAATTTTCTGGAAGCATTTTCGCGGCAAACGCCCGGAAAATCAACCCTTATAAAAAGTATTCCTTTCAACAGCGGAGTGGTGCTGAATTTTCATTTCGATGATTTTTCAACCTTCTATGAGGATTATTGTTCGCAGACAGGCGGTAACACATCCCAATCAGTAATTGATGCGGTTGAAAAAAAATGCAACCTCAATATCCACGAAAATTTACTTGACTGGATTACCGATGAAATAGCACTGGTAATAACGGTTCCGGGAGGCAGCAACATCAGCGGACACACATTTGCCGTGATGCATTCTCTCAATGCCGATAAGGCCATGAAGCTGCTTTCGGAAATTTCAGCCAATAACGGAATTCAAAATCCGATAACTCAAAATGACCTTTCTATCGGTTTTATAGATGCGCCGGGGCTAATCCCGCAGTTGTTCGGCAAGATATTTTCAAATATCCAAAACTGCTATTATTCCCGGATAAATGAAAATATCGTGTTTGGAAATTCGCAGCAGGAACTCAGAAATTTTATAAGTTCGGTGCAGTCGGGCAAGACTCTTGCCGAGAACGAGAACTACCGCCTATTTGCAGAAAAACTCAATGAAAAATCCAACATCTCGCTTTATGTTAATATCCGAAAATCATTCAACATTCTGAAATCTTTCGCCGGCAATGCACTTGCAGGAAGCATGAATAAAAACGTTTTTATTTACAGGAATTTTGAAGCGGTAAACATACAGGTATCTACAGAAAAAACGGGCATGTATTACGCCAGCATGTATCTGAAATTCAACCCACTGTATGATGACGAAAATCCGGCGGTTTGGGAAGCAGCCCTCGACACAAACCTATACGGGAAGCCTCACATAATAACTGATGTAAGCGACAGCAGCAAAAAAATTATTGCTTTTGACATTATCGGAAATATTTACATGCTCAATACTGAGGGCAAAACCGTTTGGAAAAAACAGCTGAAAGCAAAGCCTGTCGGCGATGTCTGGACGGTGGATTCTAAAAAAAATCACGAATCCGGTATTGCATTCTGCACTGCCGACCGCCTCTGGCTGCTTGACATGAACGGAAATGTTGCGGATAAGTATCCGGTGAACATGCCGGTAAAAGCAACAGGACCAATCACCGTTCTTGATCCCGGGAATAAAAAACAATATCTCATTCTGTACCCGGGAACCAATAAAAAGATGAACTGCATCAACGCTTCGGGCAGTATCAATAAACAGTGGACTGCAACAAATCTGAAGAACAGTGTTTCGGCACAACCTGTATCCTTAAAGAGCGGCAGCAAAGATTATATCGTGTTTTGGGATAAATCAGGCAGTTTGTATTTCACGGATAAAACCGGGAAAGCTAACCTCAAATTGAAACAATCGTTTAAAAAAGCCAATAATTCTATGGTTTATACTGACGATGCAAACGCCTCGGGATTTATTACAACCGATGAGACAGGCAGAATAGCGACCATTGCTGCAAACGGAAATGTTGTATTTACAACGGTTGGCACATTCGGACCCGAACATTATTTTCTGTTCGAAGATTTTGACCTTGACGGTGAAAATGATTTCATTTTCTTCGACAGAAATACCATATTTGTGTATAACCGCGACAAAAAACCAATCTATCAATACGCCTTTACCGGGGATATAATGCCGCTGCAGCCCCGGTATGTACAATTCGGGAATTCATACCTTTTGGCGGCAGTTTCACATGAAAACGATCACCTTATACTTTTCAGCAATAACGGCCTGTATGATGTTCTGCAAAAATACACCTCAACCATGGAGCCGGTGGCAGACGTTTTCTATAAAGGAGAGCGGCCTTCAATAATTGCCGTAAGCGGAAAATACATTCGATATTATAACATAGATTTGTAAAAAGAGGACATGACATTTATCAACTTCAAGTCTCTTGCTGAATGTTCGGTAGGTCTATTTGCAAATGCATAAAAGTTTGTATATCTTTGCTCATCTTCATTTTGATAAAACAAGCATATTACAATAAATGAATTATATATGAAAACACTGATTTTACGCCTACGATCTAAAATTCCCGCAGTCAGATTTATGGCCGCGGCATTATTGTTTTTCTCGTCTGCATTCATTCTTACATCATGCTACAAAGACAGGTTTAACCTGAATAAAGTGAGTAAAGAAGGAGAATGGTCGCCCGACGTGTGTGCTCCGCTTATCAACTCGAAACTGGGCATGGACGACATCCTGAACGATTATGATTTTCACAACCTCCATGCCGAAGATGGAAGCGGTTTCTTATATCTTATTTATGAGGATAAAGTATATTCGCAATCAGCCGAACAATGGCTGGTAATTCCCAATCAGAATGTATCAACCAATTATTCAATTGTTCTCCCCGGCGGGTTGCCATATAACGCTCCGGCCTTCGACAATAATTATGAATTTGTGATGCCCAATGGTGAAAAAATCACCGAAGCCTATATTAAATCAGGCGCACTCAATTTTAATATTCCGGGCTTTGCATTCAATCAGAATGCAAGTATAACCGTATCGATTCCGGGTGCCACCAAGAACGGTGTTCCGCTGAATTACACATTCAATAAAATTTACGCCATTGACCTCAACGAATCTATTGATTTAAGTGGTTACAGGCTGGTCTTTGACAACACCGGGCTGAACAACAATATGCTTAAAATAACCTATACCGCGACGGTTACGGCTTCAGGGCAAACCATCACGGCACCGCTTATAATACCCATGGGCGAAACATTTACAAACCTCCGCTACTCTTCTATTTACGGCGATTTCAAACAGCATGTTTTCAATCTCGAAAACGACTCGGTGAAAATCCGCCTGTTTCAGAATGTACTGCATGGCTCGGTTGATTTTCAAAACCCCAAAATGCATTTTATAGCAAACAACTCATGCGGCATGCCCGTTGATGTAAATGTTACGAATTTCAGGGCACTTTCTTACGCAAACGCGCCATACAATATTGCCATCACCGGAACTCCCGTTCCATGGTCTGTTGCCGCCCCCACCATTGGCCAGATAGGTCAGTATGCCACAACACAAGCCGATTTCGACCGGAACAATACCAATGTGTACAATGCCATTTATATGGCTCCCGAATGGTTCCTGTCAGATGTGTCTGCGCTATCTAATCCTGCAGGCGGTACAAGCAGCAACTTCCTGCTTGATACCAGTCGGTTCAGCGTAAATGTCCAGGTTGATATTCCGTTATACGGGAAAGCCTTGAATTTTATACTTCAAGATACTATTTCCTTCAAATTTGGACAGGATATGAAAAATGTGGACTGGATGACCTTCCGCATAAACGCCGATAACGGATTCCCGGTAGATGCTGTGATGCAGATATATTTCCTTTCGGCAAGCAATGTTTTTCTTGATTCATTGCTGATACCGGCACAGCAAGTGATAAGTGCCGCCCATGTAGGGTCAGCTCCCGATTACAGGGTCTATGATAAAATACACACCTATACTGAAACAACCATTAGCCAGCCCCGCCTGAATAACCTCAACCCTACCGAGAAAATTCTAATCCGGGCAGTATGCAACACGGTAAATAATGGGTCGGAACTCACCAAGTTTTATTCTGAATATACACTTGATGTGAAACTTGCCGCAAGAGCCAAATTCAGTATTCCTTTCTAAAGTTTTATTTTAAAATTAAGACACGATGACTAAATATTTAAACACACGGATTGTTGCCATTGCCTTGCTTATATTCGGATTTTCGAGGAGTGTTTCGGCACAGCAGGATTTGACGCTGTATCCGATGCAGAGTATTCCGCAATCATATTATACAAACCCTGCGCTGATTCCCGATTGCAAAGTGAATATTGGCTGCCTGCCTATTATGTTGCCCGTAATGCCTTCATTGTTTTTTGAAACATCAAACAATGGATTCAACTGGAACAATATTTTAAAGCTGCAAACAAATGATTCACTTAAGCTCGATCCGGATGATGTGGCAAAACACCTGCATAAGAAGAATGATTTTACCCAGCGGATGAACATGGAATTACTGTCGTTCGGATTCCGCATAAAGCGCACACAATATTTAAGTCTGTCGCTTACCGAACGGGAGATGATGCGTTTTTGTTATCCAAAAGACCTTGTGCTTATTGGATTATATGGAAACAGCCAGTACATTGGCGGCACGGCCGATTTCTCGGGATTTGGTATCAATTTCCAGCATTACCGCGAACTTGCCCTGGGCTATTCAAATCAGATAGATGACCGTATTACACTGGGCGGTAGATTCAAATTGCTGTTTGGCATGTCAAACGTTTGGATTAAACAAAGTGACATGACACTTGCGGTTGACAAAGACTACTACTACTTAACCGGAGCAGCCGCCATCAAAATTAATACCTGCGGACCCGATGCTCTTTATAACGGGATTAAGAACAAAGCCGATACCTCCGGTAAAACAAACAACAACACGAATTTTGACCCGGCTGCTTACATCACCAATATGAATAATCTGGGTGGCGCACTTGATTTCGGCATTTCCTATAAAATCAACAACATGTTTCAAGTTGCAGCCAGTGTAACGGATTTGGGTTACATTCACTGGAAAAAAGGCGTACACAATTATGTAAATAGCGGCGGCAAATTCACCTTTGAAGGTTTAGATATAACCGAATTTGGCGGCAAAAAAGATTCGGCATCTAAAGTAAGTACCGTCCAGAAGCTGGTCGATTCAATCGGCAATCAGTTTGATTTGGTTGAAGGAGCAAATGCCTATTGGGGACCACTTACACCCTCTGTTTATCTGAGCGGTTTTGTGAACCTCACGCACAAAGATAAAATCAGCCTTGTTGCCCGTGGCGAGATTTATCAGCACGCACTGCATCCGGCCGTTATGGTGGCCGCAACACGTAACTTCAGCAAACGTTTCGGTGTTACCCTCAGCTATTCATACATGAACCGCAGTTGGCTGAATGTTGGATTTGGTGCACAGGCAACACTGGGACCGCTGCAATTCTTCCTGGCGACAGATAACGCTCTTGCGGGAATTATTCCGTACAAATCAAAAACATTTAACATTCATTTCGGAGCAAACTTGATCTTCCATTACAAGTCATTCTTCCCATTACTTAAACAGGAATAGTGTTTCAGTGACATTCATTTTTCTTTATCCCCTGTAAACAGGGGATTTTTTTTAACTTTGCGGTAATGAAAAAAATGTTGCGCATACTGTTTATCTTCATCGTACTTGCGGGATTATCATCGTGCAAGGTGAATTATTCATTTACCGGAGCATCGATTCCTCCGGAAGTTAAAACGGTGTCCATACATTTTTTCAAGAATATCGCACCGCTTATCAAATCAAACCTGAGCCAGCAATTTACCGAAGCGCTGAAAGAACGGTTCAATGCGCAGACCAGCCTTAACCAGGTTACCAATGGCGGCGATCTTGACCTTGCGGGCGAAATTACAGGCTATGCCACCAGCCCGATTGCCATACAGGGCAACGAAACAGCCGCCATGAACAGGCTTACCATGACCATCAATGTACGGTTCACGAATAAATTCAACGATACTCAGAATTTTGAGACCAGTTTTTCGCGTTATCAGGATTACCCTAGCAGCCAGTCGCTGGCATCGGTAGAAGAAACTATCGTGAAACAAATAATTGAATACCTGGTGGATGATATTTTTAATAAAACAGTAGTAAACTGGTAAGCGCAGCCGATGAACAAATCAGATTTTATACACTTAATGCAACAGCCGTCTCTGATAGATACATCGGATCCGGCAGTGTTTGAAGATCTGGTAAAAGAATTTCCGTATTTTCAGTCGGCGCATCTGATGCTGGCACGCTGTCTGAACAGCCACGAAAGCATCTACTTTCACCGGCAGCTTAAAGCCACTGCAGCGCGCGTAACAGACCGCTCGGTACTTTACTGGCTTATCAACAACACTCCCGAACTTTCGGAAAATATCGCTGTTGTTGAAATTGTTGCAAAGCCGGCAGCAGTAACGGAAGAAAAAATTGAAAAGCCGCTCCTTGCGGAAGAAATAACTGAGCCCACAGTATTTACTGAAACCAAGGAACTACCGAGTGTTGAAATAATTGCGGCTTCAGAAGAACCACTGCCTCAGCGGGAAGAAATACAGGCTGAGCCCACCATAACGGCAGACACACTGCAAGCGGAAGAGATACCGGCCGAAGAAAATACCGAAGTAAAAGAAACGGTTAAAGACAAGACCTTCCTGATTGATAAATTCATTAAAGAAGAACCGCGAATTTCTCAGGCAAAAAAAGACTTCTTTAATCCTGCAAATATTGCGCAACAGAGTGACTCGGAGAATAATGATATTGTATCTGAAACCCTTGCCAAAATTTATGCGCAACAGGGTAAAACTGCACATGCTATCAAAATTTATAATCAATTAAGTTTGATTTTTCCGGAAAAAAGCAGTTACTTTGCAGCCCAAATTGATAAATTGAAAGATTCGATTCAACAATAAACTTATAAGAAATGGCAACTTTTTTCATCGTAGCGGTACTGGTATTCATCGTCTGTCTGCTCCTCATTTTGGTCGTTTTAGTTCAGAATTCAAAAGGCGGCGGACTGGCCTCTAATTTCTCCGGTTCCAACCAGTATATGGGCGTACGTAAAACCGCCGATTTTCTGGAAAAAACAACCTGGACACTGGCAATTCTGTTACTAGTACTGAGTATGGCATCCATTTTTGTAATCCCACGCAATGCCGACGGCAAAGTAAACGATACTGAACTTCGTGAGCAGGTAAAGAATCAGCAGCCTGTAAATTACGCACCGGCTCCTCAGCAGAAAAAATAAGCTTTTATATACATTATAAAAGGTGTCAGAATGTCATAAACGTCTGACACCTTTTTTTTATTTATAGCTCACCGCTGAAATTTTGTCTGTAAAAACCACAATCCGGGCTTTGGCACAAATTGTGACAACAGCGGCGTACTCACACAATTGTTTCACCATTTAAAAATCTAAAGAATATGGCAAAAGAGTTAGGTAAACCATTAAAAGACAGAGTATTGGTTGAACCTGCACAGGCAGAAATGAAAACCGCCGGCGGTATCATTATCCCCGATACAGCAAAAGAAAAACCACAAAAAGGCACTGTAGTGGCCGTTGGCAATGGTAAAAAAGACGAACCCATGACACTGAAAGTGGGCGATAACGTTCTTTACGGAAAATATTCAGGAACAGAAATTACCATCGACGGTAAAGCCTATCTGATTATGCGTGAGGAAGACATTTACATGGTTGTCTGAACTTCCAATTAATACCTTACATTAAAAGAATCATAAATCTATAAAATACATTAAGTTATGGCAAAAGATATCATTTTCGATACAAACGCACGCGATGGCCTGAGAAGAGGTGTTGATGCGTTATCAAATGCAGTAAAAGTTACGCTTGGTCCTAAAGGCCGCAATGTAATTATTGATAAAAAATACGGCGCACCCCAGATTACCAAAGACGGTGTTACCGTTGCCAAAGAAATTGAACTGAAAGATCCCATCGAAAACATGGGCGCTCAGCTGGTAAAGGAAGTTGCTTCAAAAACTGCCGACGTGGCCGGTGACGGAACAACCACTGCTACCGTGCTTGCACAGTCTATTTATGTAACCGGTCTCAAAAATGTTGCTGCCGGAGCAAACCCAATGGACGTGAAAAGAGGCATTGACAAAGCTGTTGAAGCTGTTGTTGCCAACCTGAAGAAACAATCAAAAACTATTGGCGACAGCAACGAGCAGATAGAGCAGGTTGCAACCATTTCTGCCAATAACGATAAAAGCATCGGCAAACTTATAGCCGAAGCCATGGCTAAAGTTAAAAAAGAAGGCGTTATCACCATTGAAGAAGCCAAAGGCACCGAGACCATTGTAAAGGTTGTTGAAGGCATGCAATTCGACCGTGGTTATATCTCCCCTTATTTCATTACCGACCCCGAGAAAATGGAAACCGTATTCGAATCGCCGTATATCCTTATCTATGATAAGAAAATCAGCGTGATGAAGGATTTCCTTCCCATTCTCGAGAAAGTTGTTCAGACAAGCCGCCCGCTGGTTATTATCTGCGAAGACGTTGAAGGCGAAGCACTGGCTACTTTAGTTGTAAACAAACTGCGCGGCTCGCTGCGTATTGCTGCTGTGAAAGCTCCCGGTTTCGGCGACAGGCGTAAAGCCATGCTCGAAGACATCGCAGTGCTTACAGGCGGTATCATGATATCGGAAGAAACCGGTTACAAACTGGAAGACGCTGACCTGAGTTATCTCGGACAGGCTGATAAAATGGTAATCGACAAAGACAACACAACCATTGTCAGCGGTAAAGGTGACAAAGAATTAATCAAATCGCGCGTTACCCAGATTAAAGCACAGATGGAAAGCACCACATCTGACTATGACCGTGAAAAACTTCAGGAACGCCTTGCTAAATTATCAGGCGGTGTTGCTGTTATTCAGGTAGGCGCAGCCAGCGAAGTTGAGATGAAAGAGAAGAAAGACCGCTTTGACGATGCACTGCACGCAACCCGCGCAGCTGTTGAAGAAGGTATTGTTCCGGGTGGTGGCGTAGCTTATATCAGGGCAATCGCATCGCTCGATAAAATTAAAGGTGATAACGAAGATGAAGAAATTGGTGTAGGTATTATCCGCAGGGCGCTCGAAGAGCCGCTGAGGCAGATTGTAGCCAACGCCGGTATGGAAGGCTCCGTAATTGTTCAGAAAGTTAAAGAAGGCAAAGATGACTTTGGTTTCAATGCACACACTGAAAAATATGAGAACCTTTACAAATCAGGTGTTATTGATCCTACCAAGGTAACCCGCGTTGCACTTGAGAACGCTGCTTCTATCTCCAGCATGATGCTCACCACCGAGTGTGTACTTGCCGAGATTAAAGAAGAAGGTGCACCTGCAATGCCTCCGGGCATGGGTGGCATGGGTGGCATGGGCGGAATGATGTAAAATCCGTTTCTGACATACAAAAGAGGCTGTCGCGGAATTTGCGGCAGCCTCTTTTTTTTCAGTTTAAATAATTGCTATTTGAGCATAATCAGCTTCTTTGCTGCAGAAAGATTTCCCTGTTCAGAGAACACTTCGAGTTTGTAATAATAGATACCTTCGGCAAAATTGCCTTTGTTTACTGTAACCGTGTATCTGCCTTTCGGTCTGTTTTCATCAACGAATGTTGCAACGCAACTGCCCTGAACATTGTAAAGTTTCATCACAACCTTCCCATCATAAGGAATATAGTAACTGATGTCAGCATTACTTGTTACCGGATTTGGAATGCAATCACCAAGATAGAATCCATCAGGGTCAACAAGCTCCGTTATCGAATTTACAATGGTATCTGCAGCGGGCGCATGCACCGTTTTTGCCAGCATAATCATTATTGAGCCGGATGAATAACAACCCGTAGGTGCTGTGGTTTTCAGATTCCAATTACCTGAATAGTAGGTGCTGAAACCGGGTATAGACACATTTTGAGTATTATACAAAGTGCTTGACGGTGATAACCATGAATAACCTACGGCAGTAGAATTTGCCGTATAGGAACCGGGCGCGCTTGTCGTATGAGTACCCTTGGAATCTGTCAGTAGTTGTCCGGTGTTAAATTTATAGTATGCCACCAGACTTGAATAGTTGGGATGACTTGCAGTTACTTCCTGATTTAACCATGCCGCAAGGGTTGCCTGAGGAACAGCAACTTTCCAGAAACGGAATTCATCAATGTTTCCTTTGAAATACTGTGCTAATCCATTTGCCCGTCCAATGTACAATCCAGCCACAGGAGAAAGTGGGCTATTGCAAAATGTTGGGAAATCGCCCACTTTTATTGCATTTGCATACAGGGAAAAGATTCCGCCACTGCGAACCAGCGCCAGGTGTGTCCATTGATTTTGCGGCGGAGCGTAATTTAGTTGAATCTTTGGTCCACCGTTAATGCATAAGGTAATCATACCGATATCCTGTCGCAGCAAAATATCATTCAATGTTGCATAATTTCCGTTATCAAAGTAGGTACGCCAGATGTCATAACTGGTTGGATATACCCACATTTCATAAGTAAAGTCGCCGGGCATTCTCAAATCTGTCGCGTTCCCAACCTGAATGTACTGGTTTGTTCCGTTTAGTCCGACAGAACCATTTCCGGGCACAAGCACGGATGATGAAGACAGATTTAATGTACTGCCGGCCGTAACAGGGCTGTTACCGGTAATTATAGGTGCGGGACCGGAGTTAATAGTTACGGTTACGGATCCGGTGGCACTTATACAACCATCCATCCCCGTTGCAGTTACCGAGTATACCCCCGCATTTGCGGTCGGAATGAAGGAGATAACAGGATTTTGGAAACTGCTCACGAAATTGTTAGGACCTTTCCAATTATATGTTGAACCAAGGGGTACTATTCCTGTGGCAAAGCTGCAACTATAATTAGTGGCAACATGCGCCCCTTTTGAATCGACCATTTCCTGTCCTTTATTGAATTTGTAGTAAGCCACCAGGTTCGTATAATTGGGGTGCGAAGGATCGACTTCTTTATTCATCCAGGATGCCAGATTCGACTGAATAACAGCAACCTTCCAGAAGCGGAATTCATCGATACTACCCTTAAAATACTGTCCCGTGGTATGTGCGGAACGCCCTATTCGTAATCCATCAGTGCTGAGATTTTGTATGGTATTTGAGGTAAAATTGCCCACTGATGTACTATTAGCATAAAGCGAAAGAGTGCCACCGGACCGCACAAGCGCTAAATGGGTCCAACTGCCTGTTGGTGGAGCATAGCTAAGTGTGCTGGTCGTATAACCGGATTGGCTTCCAGTGCTAATGTACAGCCCTATGGTGGTTGGCGAATCCTGTCTCAGCAATAGCCCGTTATTATTGGCTAAATTGCCATTTTCAAAGTAGGTATTATACCCTGAAAAACTTACTGGATTTACCCACATTTCGTATGTGAAATCGCCGGGGGTTTGCAGGTTTGTGGCATTTGCAATTGAAACATACTGCGATGCACCATTTAGAGCAATACATTCACTGTTTCGCGTTATTGCCTGCAAATTCAGCGTACTGCCCTGACATACCGGGCTGTTGCTTGTAATAGCAGGTGCCGGAGGGGCGGGCGCCAGCGCAATATCTCTATAGGTAGCCTGACTCCGGCATCCATCACTGGTGGTATAGTTGACAAAATACATCCCTGCTTTATTTGATGTAAAACCGGGAATGGTAAAATTTTGTGAGGAAGATGTAAAACCGTTTGGCCCTGACCATAAATATGAGCATGCCGGAAACGATTCGTTAACAGTCATACAACCGTAATTTGTCGCAATGTGATTGCCTTTTGAATCGGTCAGCAGCGCACCATTATTGAATTTAAAATAGGCAATGAGATTTGCATACTCAGGGTGTGCGCTCGTCAGCTCTTTATTCATCCAGGCGGCATGATTTGCAGGATAAATTGCAACGTTCCAAAAACGGAATTCATCAATACTACCTTTGAAAAACTGCCCCCCTGTATGTGTTGGTCTCCCTATTCTTAATCCATCGGTGCTTAGAATTGGTTGGCTGTTTGGGATGAAATTTCCTTGAAAATTCCCATTAACATAAAGCGAAACACTGTTGTCCGGTAAAAGTTTGAAAGAAGCCGAAGCATAAGCCCGGCTTCT
>JBAXND010000031.1 GCA_037133915.1 Bacteroidota bacterium | reverse complement strand
TTGTTGCGGTTTGCAAAATAATATTCTGTATTTTTATCGGACAATAGTGATAAATAATAACATTACTCAGATGCAGGAAAGCGCACCTACCTTTAAAAAAAGCCTGAAACTGGTCGATTCCACAGCTCTGGTTATCGGTTCTATGATTGGCTCCGGTATTTTTATTGTGAGCGCTGACATGGCCCGCGTACTCGGCTCACCCGGGTGGTTGCTCGTTGCATGGGGAATAACAGCATTTCTTACAATATGCGCCGCACTAAGTTTTGGTGAGCTTGCAGGCATGATGCCTAAAGCAGGCGGACAGTACGTTTATCTGCGTGAAGCCTATAATCCTATGTCCGGATTCCTTTACGGATGGACGTTGTTTATGGTAATCCAGACAGGTACTATTGCCGCGGTTGCCATGGCATTCGGCAAATTCCTCGGTGTAATGATTCCATGGATTTCAGAAAATAATGTCTGGCTCGATCTGGGTTTTGTGAAATTCAACACCGTACATTTTCCGGCAATCGGTTCACTTCTGTTGCTTACATGGCTTAATTCCAGAGGCATCAGAGCAGGTAAATGGATTCAAAATTCATTCACATTCACAAAAATTTTAGTTCTGTTACTCTTTATTATTGTTGGATTAACGTGGGCTGCAAACACCGGAGCTATTCAGGCAAACAAAGCTGTTTTCTGGGACGCAATGCAAACGAACAAAGACGGAAGCATGATTCCTCTGGCCGGTTTTGCGATACTGGCGGCAATGGGTACAGCCATGGTTGGCTCACTTTTTTCTGCTGATGCCTGGAACAATATCACATTTACGGGCGCTGAGGTGGTAAATCCAAAACGAAATATTCCGCTCAGCCTCTTCCTTGGAACGCTTATCGTTTGTGGAATCTACATGCTTGCCAATGTGGTTTACCTTCAGGTACTGCCCCTGCGCGGTTCGCCCGATGGTGTAACAGATTTTGCAAGAGGTATTCAGTTCGCCACCAACGACAGGCTGGGTACGGCATCCATGAGCGGATTATTTGGCAATGCCGCACCCATAATCATGGCATTGCTTGTAGTCGTTTCTACTTTTGGCTGCAACAACGGCTTGATACTTTCCGGTGCCCGCGTTTATTATGCCATGGCAGGCGATGGACTATTCTTCAAAAAAGCCGGAGCCCTCAACAGTAAAGGTGTTCCTTCTTTAGGTCTGTGGCTTCAGTGCGGATGGGCAATTATCTTGTGTCTTTCCGGCACCTACGGCAATCTGCTGGACTATGTGGTTTTTGCCGTTCTAATATTTTATGTAATGACTATTGCCGGTGTTTTCATCCTTCGCAAAAAAAGACCCAATGCCGAGCGACCCTACAAAGCGTTTGGATACCCGGTAATTCCAGCTATCTACATTATTGTTGCAACACTCATTATGATAGACCTTCTGATTTATAAGCCTACATTCACCTGGCCCGGTCTGATTATCGTTTTGCTGGGCGTGCCGGTATATTATATATGGAAGAAAAACGGCGCATCCAAGAAACCGTCAGAATAAGAGGTATCACCATCTATGATTATTGGTGCACAACGATGGTTTGTTGTGCGTATTGGATTGTTAAATAAAATTTTATAGATTTGCACTAACAGAAGTTGCAATCAATAATAAATCAAACAAACAATTAATCTGAAAAGCTATGGCAGACGGAAAAAGTAAAAAAATAATTTTGTTTTCAGTAATAGGTGGTGTTGTAGTTATTGTTCTTGCACTGGGGTTGTGGTTTATGTCGCATGGAACATTAAAAATAAAAATGAATGTGGCAGCCGATACACTGATTGTTACTGACAGCGATAAAGACGTAGTTGCTACCATTACCGGACAAAATGAAGCTACGGTAAAATTCCTTTCATCGGGAACCTATACCATCGATATCAAGGCTGCTGGCTACAAAACAGAGAAGAAAGAAGTTGAAGTTGGCTGGATAAGCTCGGTAAGCGAATCATTTGTGCTGGTGGCCGATTCAGCAACTATCAAAGCTGAATTCGCTGACGCGGAAGCTGCATTGATGTATCAATGGCAAGGAAAATTTCTCAAATCAGAAATGGTTCTCGCCATTAGTCAGGCAGGCGGTGGCAATGCTTCCGGCTATAATCAGACCGGAGGAAAACAAACCGAGCTTAACGGGACCTATCAAAAAAATGGCGAAAATTATAATGTAACCCTTAACGAACTTGGCAACAGCGCCGAAAACGGTCAGTTTGTTTTTACGGTGAATAATTCAACCGGAATGGCTGAAGGCTATTGGGAATCAAAAGACAAAAACACCAAAGTGCCATTCAAATTCCAAAAAGGTGATGGTAAAGCAAAACCTCAGAACAGCAAAGTAAAAAATCAAACGAACACCAGTGAGCCCTCCGAGTATATGGGACTGGTAATACTCAGCGCAAAGTACGGTACCGCCGGTAAATTCTACGATGTAACCCACAGTCTGAGCAATAAAATCAGAAACGGGAAACTTTTCGTGAATGTATCAAACGCCTCTTTCGGTGACCCCGACCGCGGTCATCCTAAATCGCTTACACTTAAATACAAATATGGCGGACAGGTTTACAACCGTTCGTACCGCGAAGGTATGAATGTGAATATTCCATAGATAACCTTAATATTTATAGAAAATCCGGGCAGCGCTGTCCGGATTTTTTTTGATATACCATGATTGAAGTGCAGCAATCTCATATCTAAGTTTCTAAACAAAAAATTATTTACATTTACATTCTTCAAAAACAATTTCAAAAATATGAATAACATCTTTCGTTCATTGCTGCTGATATCCATTCTTTGCACTTCGCCCATATTTACAAAAGCCGGTCCCGGTGACACTACCCATGTGCAAACATTTACTTTTGGCTCTCCGCAAAACGCGAAGTTCCAGTTCCCGCCCAACACACTGCAAACTCGGAAAATACTAATGTATTATACGCTTAAATGCAACCCTGCCCAAAGCCCTGCATGTGGAGAATGGGATTACCTCACCTATACTTATCTTTATGAGCACACCGGAAAGCTGGATTCTACGATGCTTTCAGCACACAGCTACGTGGTCGATGGCGCCAGCCCAGATTCCCTGCACTTCATGAAACAGCCGTCGTACAAATACTTCCCGCACTTCTCCATCAATCCGGTATATACCGATACCCTTTCGCTCAACACAGCAAGTATTGGTAACGGAGTTTTACAATCAACATTTCCCTTTCATAGTTCTGATGCAGAAAGCAGAACACAATACCTTTGGAAAGCAAGCGAATTGATTACTTCCGGAATGACAACAGGAAACATTACGGGCATTAGATTCAACATACAATCAGCGGGCAGCATGCTGAAAAATTTAATTATCAGAATTAAACACTGTTCACTCGATTCAATTACTGCCGAAAACGTAGAATTGACAGGCTTTACAACCGTGTATCAAAATAATACGTTATTGGTAAGCGGGTGGAATTCCCTGCAATTTATTAATCCATTCAATTGGGACGGTACATCGAACCTGCTCGTTGACATATCATTTGACAATGCCGTGAATGGTGCGTCCACAGCCGTTCTGGCCGACAATCCGGGTTGGAAATCAGGACTGGCAACATCAGACAACGACCAATCATTATTTTTTGAAGGTGCCGATTACGTAAGCGTTCCGGCTTCCGCGCTTGCACCGCTCGACAGTTTTATCACGGTTTCTTTCTGGCAGTATGGCGATCCCGCACATCAACCCCAAGACCAGTCCACCTTTGAAGCAACAGATTCACAAGGACGCCGCGTGTTGAATGCACATATTCCGTGGTCGAACGGGAATGTTTATTGGGATGCCGGAAACAGTCACAGCGGAAACTATGACCGTATTAACAAAGCGGCGCAAACTCAAGATTACGAGGGCACATGGAACTACTGGACCTTTACCAAAAATATTGCGGACAGCTCCATGAAGATTTATCTGAACGGCCATTTATGGCATTCGGGCGTCAATATGAAACGCACCATGGACGGCATTGCTACATTTAAAATTGGTTCATTTGCCAATGGCAGTGGCAATTATGACGGCTATATGGATGAATTTGCACTTTGGAATGCAGCGCTTGACTCAAACACCATTAAAACATGGATGTTCAAAGACCTTGACAACACCCATCCCTATAATAATAATCTACTGTTCTACTACAAATTCAACGAAAACAATATGCTGCTCGCAGCAGATTCTTCCACAGGAGGCAATAATGCAGCACTTACAGGACTGCCGGTTCACACACTTATTCCCGGAAGTGAACTTTTCAGAAATTATAAAGAATTAAACACACGCCCCAATGTGATATTTGAACAGGGTGTGTTCGTTTCTCATGCAGATACCGTTGTTACTGTAGATTCAGTGCAAATGCCACCAATGGAAGTTATTTTTTACAGCGATTCACTCAACCCAATTTCTGCAACAGATACCATGATTGTTTGGCCTGAATATTTCAATCATTATGTGTTTAACGGGCAGGGCATCGCCACCGATTCGTCACTGGTAGCATTCGATTCCGTTATTTACCTTCACCACTGGTCATATTACAGTGTGCCTTTTGAAGTAATCAACCGTATTGAGCTGGGTCGATATATTACACCTTACGGAAACGGTTTAAGCCTCGGGAATGGATTTACCTGGGTGTTTGACGTGAGCGATTACCGCTCGTTGCTGGTCGATTCGGTGCATCTGAGTGCAGGCAACTGGCAGGAACTTCTCGACCTTCGCTTCGATTTTATTGAAGGAACTCCGGCGCGCGAACCTTTCAAAGTTCAGAATTTATGGTGTGGTGGATTCAGCTACGGTTCGAACACCGAGACATTGCTCAGCGCCAAGACGATTTCAATAGACAGCGCGGCAGTCAATACGCGCTTTAAAATGCGGCCCACCGGTCATGGTTTTGGAGGCAATGAAAATTGTTCTGAATTCTGCGCCAAAAACCATAAGATAAAAGTAGGCGGTATCCAGCGGTTCTCGAAACTTGTGTGGAAAAATGATTGCGGTGTAAATCCTGTTTATCCGCAAGGCGGAACATGGGTGTACAGCCGTGCCAACTGGTGCCCGGGCGATGATGTGCCCACCTTCGATTTCGAACTTACACCCTATGTAACGCCAGGCCAGCCGGCTTCTCTTGATTATGACATTGATGCATATACATGGAACGGGCAAGGCTCAGCGCCATACTACCAGATAGAAACCCAGGTTATAAGTTACCACAGTCCGAATTTCACACTCGACGGTGAAATTTATGATATTAAAACACCTGGATCGGCACATGCCTACAAACGTCTGAATCCCATTTGTAACAATCCACTCATTACCATTCGTAACGGAGGAACAGATACCTTGAGGAGTCTTGTTATTACATACGGTTTGGAAGGTGGCACACCAACGGTTTTCAATTGGTCCGGACATCTGGCCTTTACGGAAATGACCGATGTACAACTTGGTGCCTTCGCATGGGATGGCGCACCCGGCAGATTCTACGCAACAGTATCGGCGCCGAATGGAGGCACCGACCAAAACACAGAGAACAACACCATGAAAACTCAATTTATTGCAACACCGGTGTATCCCCCGGGTCTAATTTTTGAATTTAAAACAAACACCTGGCCACAGGAAAATGCCTACACATTGGTCGATGACGCAGGTAATATCATTTTGCAGAAATCAGCATTACTGGCTAATAAAACGTATAAAGACACGGTGAATCTGCCTGACGGTTGCTACATCTTTAAGCTCACAGACAGTGGCGACGACGGTCTGACCTGGTGGGCAAATCCCGACCAGGGAAGCGGTTCAATGCGCATCAAACGCGCAAGTAATGGCGCGGTCATAAAATCGTTCAACAGCGATTTTGGATCGGAAATATACCAGCAGTTTACCGTTGGATTCAACCTGCTTGTTGATGAAATCCCGGAAAACAAAGGAACAATAGACATTTATCCAAATCCCTCTTCAGGAAAATTTACTGCTAAAATATCACTTTCTTCACCTCAAAATATTGAAATCAGAATCATGGACATTTTAGGAAATTCTGTTTTGACCGAAAAAGTATTCGTTGACAATGAAATGGAACTTCCTGTGGATATAGGCGAATCCGCGCCCGGTTTATATATCGTGTCTGTAAAGACAGCCAGCGGCAATCTTATGTATTCCAAAATAAATGTAATGCGGTAGCAAAAAATATCGTAACACTTTTTTGCAAAAAAGTGTTACGATATGATACTAATTACGAATAGCGGATTTCAGCTCATGGCGGTATTTGCGGTATTCAATAATTGGAGCATCGCCCATGATAAGTTTTTCATCCATCATCATCTCCGATTTCTTTGGCAATTGAGTAATCACAACACGTTTGTCCTGTCTCAGAATAATAATGCTTGAGCGTACGCCGAACCAGTTTATTATATTTCTGATTACTGGAAGCTTTGAAATTTTCTGATAAAAACGAATATAAACAATGGTATTTTCGTCATCCACCGGAACAAAGGCCGCAAAAGCACGCACCTTGTCGGAAATCAGATTTTGCCAGATATTCGGGAAATTAAATTCAAGGCAGAACAGGTCTTTATAACCGGGCATCTGCTCAGGTTTAAGCGGAACGGTCGTCCCGTTATCGACACGATTATCGAGAAAGAAACGCAACAGACTTCCTTCACGTTCAACTACCGGTCCGTTAACAAGTGTTTTATTGCCTCGACCAATGGTAGTGCGATGTACAAATGGCAGATGCACAACATCCAGTTGATTCTCTACAGCCCTTGAATAATGTACATTCCAGTGGTCTATGAACGTACCGTAAGAAAAACCCGTTTTAAGATATTCAAAAAAGTAGGGGTCGGGAATATTCTCTTTTGCTTCTCCCCAGTAGAGCCATATTAGTCCGTGGAGTTCGCGCACGATATAGGATTTGACTTTATACTGCTGCCCCACTGCAGCATTTTTTCCGTTTGCCGGGATGAGCACAACTTTGCCTGAATAATCGTACTGAAAGCCATGAAACGGGCATTCCACATGATTGCCAATTACATTTCCTGCGCCCAGCGAAACGCCCCGATGGCAGCAAATATCGCTGATGCAGCAAATTTTGCCGGAAGCATCACGCCAAAAAACCATTTTTTCGCCTAACCTTTTAACGGCATATGCTTTTTGCGATTTAATCTCTTTCGAGTCAAGAACAGCGTACCATTGGTCTTTTATCATGATCCTGTATTTTATAATATAAAATTACTTCAAAATGGCTTACAAATAAAAAAAATCCCCTTCCCGGTCGGAAAGAGGATTCATACTAGAAATATGCACCAAATCAATTCGGTGTAAAACTCATCAGCATATCAATAACTGTATCCTCGTATCCTTCTTTGTAGGAAACCCAAACATAAAGGCTGATATCCGGATAATCGGGGTCAACAAGCATCATTACAGCAACAGGGAACGCACCTTTATTGCCTTCATACATATAGCCCCAATAGCCGTTCATTTTTTCTTCATCAAGTACGGTAACATCTCCAATACTTGTCACACCGTTATCAGCAGCCCATGAATAAAGATTGTTTTTCATTTCAGTGCGTGAAAGATTCTCATTCTTGCGTGGATAGATATCCATCGTGATTTTGCTGTTTGTACCCGACCATTCTTCACCCGTAGATGTGGTAACAGAAAAATTGCCCGGCACTTTGAATTTAGTTTTATACGGCTCCCATGTAAATGTTCGCCAGTCCTGAGCATAGGCAGAACTAAAACCAGCCATGATAAAAACAACAAGCAAGGCTTTTAAAAGAGTAGCTTTTCTCATAAATTGTGATTTAGGTTTGACAACGTTTTAATATCAAATTGTTCATTATTGAACAAAAATAATAATTTTCATGAATTTCCAGATATCACCACTATCTGTTATTTATCAACAGTTTGTGAATAACTTAGAAGTTCATAAATTCCCAGCCAAACGCATAAACAATCAAGTGCTGCGGGGGTATCTCGGCAGTTTCATTCCGCAGTTATTACAGAAATTCTCTTTTTACCATCCATGCGAATAGCCATGTGTTTTTCAAAGCGAACGTGTCTGAAATAGGTTGTATCATGAATAGCAGGCAGCGCCGATAACATGTTCCATGATATATAGCTTCCTGTAAGCTCCGGCTGCACCGACAAATAGCCAACATTCATAGACGTAACATTATGAAAAAAATGGGAACCTGAGGACGCGTCGAGCGGAAAATCTTCGAGGCTTGTTTCTACGATTACCTTTGCCGCCGATATTTGAGGCCAGTTAACCGGCACACCTATAAATTTATCACGTGTACCCCAACGTCCGGGACCAATCAGCACATATTTCTTGTTTTCCGCAATCATAATGGCATTCAGTTTTTCTATCTCGGCGGCCATCTCTTGTGTCTTTGATTTATCAAAGCGTTCTTTAGGAATATAGATAACATCTGAAACCAAATCTATACGGCCATTGCCCATTGATTTTTCCGCATAAAGCAAAATGCTGTTTTTAGGAATATCGTCCATATTCACCACGTAATCGTCGGCATTGCCTATCAATGGCTTTATCTGAAGTAAATAGAACGACGCGCGGTTTCGTGAATCTTTATTCAGGTCAACTGCAAATTCTATTTCAACAGGCGACCCCATGGCCTCTTTCACAATATCAAGGACTACCTGCAAGGTTTCGGCCAACGGAATATAATTGTATTTAAGAATATTCGCAAAGTTTACAATCCGCGGACCCGGTTGTGAAAGCCCCGGAACAATGCGTTCGCTTTCGGCATCGTAAACCGAAGCACAATGCCTCATGTTTCCATGTCGCTCCGCATCTTCAATTTCGAGTTTTACCAGACCAGCATCTTCACCATCAAGCAGGTTAAGGTTTTTGTCTTTAAGGTCAACAGCATAAAAATTTACCTGAGAGTTTTTATATTGGTCTTTAGACGAATTAATATCAGTAGTAGGATATTTAGGTGAAAACCGATATGCCCGTTCGCCTTCCACGACGTAAGTTCCAAGACCCAGCGCTGCCACAGCAAAGCCTTCTTCGGGCTTCATGTGGGCAAAAGGATAATAATTATAGGATTGTGCAACGCCGCTGATGTGCGGATAGTGAACGTCTTCATAGCGATTGCCCACCACTTCCTGAAGAACGATTGCCATACGTTCGTCTTCAATTTTATAATTGATGGCCTCGACATAACCGCGTGCCACTTTTGAATAGACGGAAGCATACACCAGTTTTATCGCATCGGCCAGTTGTTTAAGCCTTACTTCAATGTCGGGATGGCAATTTGGCAACAGGTAAGTTTCGAATATCCCTGCAAAAGGCTGCATGAGTGAATCTTCAAATAATCCGGAAGACCTTACCGCGAGAGGCTTTTCAGTGAGTTTAAGAATTTTTTTCAGTTTCTTAATCAGCCCCTCACTCAGGCGTCCGGCCATGAACATTTGCTTTGTAACATTGTAATCTGTTTCTTCAATTACAGTATTTCGCAAATGATTCCTATCGAGAAAATAATCGAACTCATCAGTGCCAATAATGAGTGTTTTAGGGCATCGTACGTTGATATTCGGCACCAGCTGATGAAAATCAAAATTATAAATGAGCGTGTTGATAAATGCCACGCCCCTTCCCTTTCCGCCAAGAGAGCCGGATGCGAGACTTACAATGCTGCTTTCTTCAAGCGTATCGGTTTCTTCAAATGCAATTACTTTACCCCGGTTCTGTTCGCTGCGATGCTTCTGAATGGCATTCAGCATGAATTCGCGCAGGTCGTTACTTGTTTTAAAATCCTGAACTTTGTAAGGATTGATATACTTTGCCAGCTGCACTTCACCACGCGCCATCAGCCACAACGAAAAATGATCGCGGCGGGCATGATAAATAAGTGATTCATCGGGAACCGTCCTGAGTTGCACTTCAAACTCGCGCAGAGAGCGGGCAATAGAGATTTGCGAACCATCGGCATTTTTGTAAATGAAGTTTCCAAAACCAAGATAATGCGTAATAAAACTCTGGATATCCTGTAACAGTGTAGGCGAATTTTTATCAATAAATACCGATTTCAGTTCAAACGCTTTAGATGCATTTCGCGGATCCGATGACTGAACAATGGTCGGCAAATCTTTGATTTGCTGCCTGACATATTGAACCAGATGTGCACCCGCATTTTCATCGAGTATTTCGTCCTTATCAAACTTCATATCGGTGATAAGGCACAGCATGTATTCCTTGTACTTATTAAAAATATCAATGGCCTCCTCATAATTCCGCGCAAGCAAAATCTTCGGACGAGCCCGTAGCCGCAGTACTTTCAACAATTCGTCGGAGTTTACGTCTTCAATAATACGTTTGGTTTGTTCGAGCACATTGGCGTAGAGCAACGGCAGATAACGGGAATAGTAGCGTGCCGAATCTTCTACAAGCAGCACCACACGCACCAGTCCCATGCGCGTATCATTTTCAACGTTTACTTTGTCTTCGAGATATTTCACCATCGCAAAGAAAACCTTGGGTTCTCCATTCCAAACAAATATTTTATCAATACTTGCCTGAACCTCTTTGTTGCTCTCATACGTTTCAATATCACTGTTGTTATTAAGCAGGATAAAGATGGGAATGTACGAGAACTCCTCCTTAATCTGTTTACTCAGCGCAATAGGTGTATCCTTATCGGAACCCATCATGAAAATTATGAGGTCATAATGTTTTGACCGCAGTTGTTCGAATGCTTCTTCAGATGATGAAACGCCTGTTACGCGAGGCATTGAAGTAAGATTCAACTGGTAATATTCGCCCAGAATATGCTCCGCAAAACGTCCTTCCTTCTCAATGTTATACGCATCATACAAGTTGGCAATAAGAAGTATTTCGCGTACTTTGAATGTCATCAAATCGTGAAAAACATTGCGGTCATAATTTTGCTTGTTAAGATATCGCTGCAAGAGCTGTTGACCTGTAATATTTGATTTCTGCTTCTCAAGCGGTTCGTGAAGTACAGGTCCTGTTGCTTTCCCTTTTTTCAGGATTGTTTTAGCAATTGTGCTGTTGAGATTGCCAGAAATTATATTCGCCAGATTGTTCAGCAGATTGCGTTCTTCTTTCAGAAAAGGGCCTTCATCACATTCAGGAAACTCTTTGGTATAGCATATTTCAATAAAACCCCGACGGTCGTCAATGGTTTCGAAGTGCTGGTTCTGTTTATATTCAGTTGCGCAAAATCTTGGTGTGCGATAGTCACGGCCATCAAAGTGAATACGGGCATTGGTAAATTCCGGATACTGCCATGCTTTGGGCAATATCAGACATAACTGAGCCAACAGCTCTTCGACCGGTTTTGTATCTTTTAATATCTGGGTGGCCTGATTGATGCAGGCAAGCTCTTTCAAACGCTCCGTATTTTCAGCAAGAAGCCGTTGCAATCGTTTCTGGTTATCTATTACCTCGTCCATACACCAATAGTTAAAATTGAGCTGTAATTACTATGTGAATTACTCAAATCCGGCAACTTTATGCACTGAGACTATTAATCGAGCATTCTAGTCAGTATTGTGCATCCAAATATATTAATAAAGGTGTGGAGAAGCGAAGGATAATTATACGCGTTTTACTTATTTTATTATACGTATTTTACCTATTGTCTATAAGTATTTCATTTAATGCAAATACGTGTATTAATTAATTATGCCTAAATTAGTTAGCAATTAAAAAAATAATTAAAAAATGTTGAACGGACATATTTTTTCAATTACTTTGTGTCACATTTTTAAGACAAACCTTTTTCAAACTAAACCTAAATAGGAGATTAGACAATGAGTTCAAATCAGGACAAAGTAAACAAATTCATGGCAAAGGTGATTGCCAAAAACCCTTCAGAAGCTGAATTTCACCAGGCAGTACAGGAAGTAGTGGAATCACTGTTCCCGTTTATCGAAGAAAACCCGAAATACAACGGTATTCTCGAGCGCATTGTTGAGCCCGAGCGCGTAATTATGTTCCGCGTTGCATGGCTTGATGACAAAGGAGAAGCACAGATTAACCGTGGTTACAGGATTGAGATGAACAGCGCCATTGGCCCTTACAAAGGCGGTCTGCGTTTCCACCCTACGGTAAACCTTGGTATTCTTAAATTCCTTGCTTTCGAGCAGGTATTTAAAAACAGCCTGACAACCCTGCCAATGGGCGGTGGTAAAGGCGGTTCAGATTTCGATCCTAAAGGAAAGAGCGATAATGAAGTGATGAAATTCTGCCAGGCATTCATGACAGAGCTTCAGCGCCATATCGGCCCCGACACTGACGTTCCCGCCGGTGACATCGGTGTTGGTGGACGCGAAATTGGTTTCATGTTCGGACAGTACAAAAGGATTCGCAACGAGTTCACCGGTGTTCTTACCGGCAAAGGCCTCGATTGGGGTGGTTCACTGATTCGTCCGGAAGCTACAGGTTACGGTCAGGTTTATTTTGCACAAGAGATGCTGAAAACCCGCGGTCTTGATTTCAAAGGCAAAACAGTTGTTGTATCAGGCTCAGGAAACGTTGCACAGTATGCTACAGAAAAAGCTACCGAATTAGGTGGTAAAGTAGTTACACTGTCCGATTCCGCCGGTTATATTTATGACCCCGCCGGTATCGATGCTGAAAAACTGGCTTATGTAATGGATCTCAAGAACAACAAAAGAGGTCGCATTTCTGAGTATGCTAAAAAATACAATTGCGAATACGTTGAGGGCAAAACCCCATGGGGTGTTAAATGCGACATCGCTTTGCCAAGTGCCACACAGAACGAACTGAACGGTGCCGATGCAAAAGTTCTCATCGCCAATGGTTGCTACTGCGTTTCAGAAGGTGCTAACATGCCTTCTACTCCCGATGCAGTTGAAATATTCATCGAAAAGAAAATCCTCTACGGACCGGGTAAAGCTGCTAACGCCGGTGGTGTTGCCACTTCAGGTCTGGAAATGAGCCAGAACAGTCTGCGCTTAAGCTGGACAAGAGAAGAAGTTGACATGAGGTTACACAACATCATGATCGCTATTCACAAGACCTGCGAAAAATACGGAAAAGATAAAGACGGCTACATCAATTACGTAAACGGTGCCAATATCGGCGGTTTCGTAAAAGTTGCCAACGCCATGCTGGCACAGGGTCTTTTCTAAACTCCGATGAAAATGAAAAAAGCTGTCCATTCCGGGCAGCTTTTTTTTTATCACAGGAAGAGTAAAATAATACTTCCTGTGCCTTATTTTTTGAAAGCTTTGACAATTGTACTGCAGATAAACTCCGAGGCACTGCCTGTTCCGTAAATTGGCGGATAATTATCGAAGGTTGTTGAGGTAAGATATTTATAAGCATCTACAATTGCTACAGCATTTGCATCAGCCAGAATTGCCATTCCATGATCTACAAGCTCCGTCCATTCCGTTTCTGCACGTAAAACAATGCATTTTCCTTTGAAGAAGTATGCCTCTTTCTGAACTCCGCCCGAGTCAGTCATAATGAGTTTTGCATGTTTTTCGAGCTGCACCATGTCAAGATATGAAACAGCAGGAATAATGCGTATCCGGGGATTCTCATTGATGGCTTTGAAAAGAGCCGGTGAAAGTCCGCTTTCCAGAATTTTTGCAGTGCGCGGATGGATTGGTATAACCAGCGTTTCATTATAGTCGTCGCTTATTGCATTCAAGGCGCTAAAAATGGAATTAAGACGTGTCAGGTCATCGGTATTTTGTTCGCGATGTACAGTAACCAGAATGAAATTGCCTTTCTCCAGTTTATTCGATTCAATTATCCGGCTGCGTTTCTCGGCAATAGAACCAAAATAAAGCGTATTGTCATACATCACATCTCCACAGAGAAATATTCCGGGATTATCAATAGTGTAAGGCGACTTGCTATTTGTATTGAATCCTTCGCGCCGGAGGTTGTCGATACCTCCAACTGTGGGTGTAAAAAGTAATGTAGAGATATGGTCGCACACAATTCGGTTTATCTCTTCAGGCATAATTTTGTTGAACGAACGAAGGCCGGCTTCGATATGAACTACCGGAATATGCAGTTTTGACGCAGCAATACTGCCTGCCAGCGTCGAGTTAGTATCACCATAAATAATCAGAAAGTCGGGTTTTTCGGCGAGCAGCAATTCTTCAACACCTCGAATCATTCCTGCAGTTTGCACGCCATGAGATGCCGAGCCGATACCCAGATTATATTCCGGAGCAGGAATATCAAGCTCTTCAAAAAACACCTTCGACATATTTTCGTCGTAATGCTGCCCGGTATGTAAAATAAGTTCATGAATATCATTTGAAAATTTCCCGCGAATGGCGCGGGATATAGCAGAAGCCTTAATGAATTGAGGCCTCGCTCCTACTATGGTCAGTGCTTTAAGCATGTGCTTTTTCAGTTTAATAAATGATAAAAAATAATAATTCTATTGTTTTTTGTCGAATGCGGGCTGACTTTCCCTGTCATGTTTCACAAATAACAAATAGGCATAAAACCAGCAAAAGAAGACAATACCTGCCTGAGTACTCAACATTGATTCGAACATAAAATTAAATGAAGTGAGTATCAAAAACAACATCAATAATGAATCTTTTCGACGCCAGGCAACAATTGCAGGATAGAAAAAAACCATAAGCAGCAGTATAAATCCAAAAATCCCGACGCCAAGAAATGTTTCAATAAACTGGTTGTGTACGTTCAGATTCAGGTCGGCTGCCTGCGTCAATCCCAGTTTTGAATATCCTTTGTTTAGCTCACTGTGAATGTCGCCATTGCCAACGCCTCCAACAACATTATCGCCAATTATACCCATCGATACTTGCCAGATTAACAAGCGCATATTATTGCCTGCAATTGAGTTGGTATTGCTTATCGGAGCATTATTCCTGTCAATAAAAAATGATTTGAAACGCACGTTGTATTTGAAAATAAGCAACAATAAAGCAACAGCGAATACAACAAATCCAATTTTGACCAATGAATTAAATTTTCTTAACCGCACATAAAACAGAATATAAATGAAACTCACCAGTATTATAGAAAGAATTCCTGACCGGGCTGAAACCTGATAAATCATTCCTATGAAAATCGAACCCGAAATAATCAGGAAAACCTTTGATGCAGCGTTCAAAGACTCTTTTCTGAGTAAATACACGATAAACATTATTGCGAGCACTAAATACATTGAAAAGTAAGAAGTATGCACCAGAAAGGAAAGTGGCTCATAAGTCATGTAATAACCCGATGGCACGTCTTTGGGCGTGGTGGATGAATACGTATTCAAAACGCCGCGAACAAGGCATATCAACGATGCCAATAAATTTGCCGCAATAAAAGTCCACATAAATTTTATGCGACTGTTCACATAATGCTTATTTGACGCGGCAAGCAAAGGTGGAATTAAAAATAGTGAAAGCTTTACCTCCATATCAAACATTGCCACTGAACGAAACGTTGAATAACTTACGCTTACAAAATAAACAACATAAAGCAGCGGAAGCGCAAACACAAATGGCTGATTGCGCCATTTGACGAGCTTTTCACGGAAACCGCCTTCGAGCAGGAACGTAAGAATCCAGAGTGAAATAATTATGGGTAAGGCATGCGGAACTAAGGGCATTGCAAACACCAGCAACAGTGCGGTATAAAAATTTACTTTTGCTGAAATGCTAAAAAACGTGCTGCGCTCACTGTTCATTACGAAAAATATTTATGCCTTATATTAGCCTAAGTAACAAATGTTGCACGGCATCAAGTGTTTCGTTCTTTTTACAGAACGCAAAGCGAACCTGTTTAGTTACCTGCCCGCGTTCGGCGTAAAATGAAAAGCCCGGAACAGTTGCCACCTGCGTTTTCTGTATCAATTTCGTGCTGAAATCAAAATCATCGGTAGCACCGAGTTTATCAAATAGTTCGCTTACGTCAGCAATAATATAATAAGCTCCTTTGGGCAGAAACGGACGAAAACCGCATTTGGTAAGTGTTTCAAAAACGACTGCGCGCGCCTCCTCATACTTTTTCCGAAGCCCTTCGTAATACTCTGGCGGAAAAGATAAGGCAACAACCGCAGCGTGCTGGAATGGAGTTGGTGCTCCAACCGTTAAAAAATCATGAACTTTACGAATACGCGAAGTAATGGTTGCAGCAGCAATAGCCCATCCAACGCGCCATCCGGTTACAGAATAAGTTTTTGAAACAGAATTTATGGTAATGGTGCGGTCTTTCATTCCGTCAAGCGAAGCGAGTGAAATGTGTTTTGCGCCATCGTAGAGTATGTGCTCATAAATCTCATCGGTGATAGCATAGGTATCCCACTGAATGCAAAGGTCGGCAATGAACCGGAGTTCGTCATGACTAAAAACCTTTCCGGTAGGGTTATTGGGCGTATTGATAATGATGGCCTTGGTTTTTTCATTAAAGACAGCAGCCAGTTTTTCACGATCAAAATTCCATTCGGGAGGGTTAAGCGCAACATATTTCGGAATGGCACCGGACAGAATACAGTCGGGACCATAATTTTCATAAAAAGGTTCAAAAATAATAATTTCATCGCCCGGATTGATAATTGCACGAAGGGTTGACATCATTGCCTCCGTGGCCCCGCAAGTAACCGTAATCTCAGTTGCAGGATCGCATTCGATATTATTATACCATTTGGCTTTTTCACTGATAGCTTGCCTTAATTCAGGCTCACCAAAAGTAACGGGATATTGATTGTGATTGCTGTTGATGGCAGCAATAGCAGCGGTTTTAATAGCTTCAGGCGAATCAAAATCAGGAAACCCTTGTGACAGGTTATAGCCACCCATACTGTCGGAAATACGCGTCATCTCACGAATAACCGACTCTGTGAACATCTCTGTGATGCGTGATAATTGCTTCATCTACTAAATTATTTTCCGTAAAAAGAACGAACAACGTTGATGACATAATCTATCTCGTCATCATCTATTTCTACATTCATAGGCAGCGAGCACACTTCTCGACTCAATGCTTCCGTTTCCGGGAAACCGCGGTCAACAAGCTTTAACGCCTCATGTTTGTAATATGGTTTGCGGAATTGAGTGAGCACTTCAACACCATGCTCTTTCAGATATTCACTGAAATCATTGCCCTGCTTTGCGCGCAGTGTGTAGTTCTGATATACATGATCAAAGCCCTGACGCTCATAATGCGGCAACATCAAATCAGGCAGGTCACAGAGTGCCATACGGTACTTCTCGGCAATCTCTTTTCTTTTTACAATCCATTCAGGAAGATGAGCCAGTTTCACGTCCAGAAAAGCAGCTTGTAAGTTATCCAGCAGACAGGTAAAACCGTGTCCGTGGTATTCGCCGCTCTGCCTGTCTTCGCCGTTAAACCGCATGCGACGCGCAAAGGCCGCAACATTTTCGTCATTGGTTGTGATGGCACCGCCGTCACCGTAGCCACCCAGAATTTTGAACGGATAAAAGCTGAAGCATCCCGTAAGACCCCAGGCGCCTGCACCTTTCCCATTAATGGTAGAACCAAGGCTCTGGCAGGCATCTTCAACAACAGCCAGGCCATGCTTTTCAGCGATTTTCATAATTGCCGGCATATCGGCCATCCAGCCACTCAAGTGTACCGGAATGATGCCTTTGGTGCGCGGTGTAATCACCTCTTCTATCTTCGTAACATCAATATTAAAATCGCTCGTAACATCTACCAGGACAGGTGTTGCACCCACATTAACCACCGCAGATGTTGTTGCCACAAAAGTATGTGCCGGCACAATTACTTCATCGCCCGGGCCTATTCCGGCAGCACGCAGCGACATATGCAGCGAATCATAACCGCTGTTCAGTCCAACCGCATATTTTGTTCCTGCAAACTTTGCCAGATTCTCTTCAAAGTTCCGCAAATGATGGCGGTCAATAAGTTCTCCGGTTTCCATCACATCAAAATAAGCAGCATCAAGCTCTCTTTTTATTGTCTTGTACAATTTCGCAGGTTCCACGAACCTCACTTTTCTTTTCTCCATTTCTATCAGATTATTTCAATAATTCATTTGTCAAATATCCGCATTCTGACGTACCAAATAACCAATTTCAAATACGGTTCAATTTCTTTGTAGTTCGGCTTACTTTCTTTTCTTCACTTTCCAAGCGCCGTTTTACTTTCTTCACATCTTCTGAAGGTGGAAGTTTCTCAGGCTGAACGCCACGCTCTATAAGCATTTTGCGTACTGCTGAATTATTCTCAACATGTTCAGTGCAAATCTTCTTATGACCCTTTAAATCCTTTTCGACCACATTATGACTCGTAAGTTCCGTTGCAAAATCTTTTGCTTTTATTGTAAGTGTTGGCAAAAAATCAGCCAGTGGCCTGTTGTCAGGCACCATAAGCTTGCGTTTCATATCATTGGTAGTGAATCCTCCGAACAACGCTTTGTCGCCTAAGCTCCTGATCATGGCAAATCCTTTATCATCAACTCCACGTTCGTAACTGACACTTGAGAGTTTCTTTTCAGATTTGGTAAGTTTTTCCCGGGCATTCACACGGGCAACATCCAGTAATCGCTGTTCAATAATTTCCTGTTTCCGGGTTTGAACGGCAAAATACGTTTGTGCAAACGCTATTTCGCTTTTGGTCGGATCACCATTTTGAGCTATCAAATAGCAGGCGTAGCGCGTTAAAGCGAAATCGTCTATCTTCTTTTCCGCGCCATTAGGCATCTCTATCGTTTTGCTGATATCAGCAAAATGATCGGAAACCGCAATAGACGCGGTTTTGCATGCATCCTTCGCTTTGTCAATAATATTGACAAAATTGCGCCATTGGGTATAGCCGAGAATGGTTTGCAGTTCTCGAGCACTCCAACATTCGATGTCGTTGAATCCGTAAGCTGCCTGTTCAAATTTTTGAAGCAGCTCAATGATAAGTTCCTTTTTCATAAGTTGTTTAATTTTTTTATTATTCATAAGCGGAAATTCAAATCCCAAAATCAATCATTCCAATTTATTTGTTTTTTGTTTTTTTATAATGCAGTCATTGATGTCTTTACAGCAACAATGATGTCTTCTTTCTTTGGATAATAAGCATTTTCAAGTGTTGATGACGCAGGTGCAGGAGCATCAGGAAGGTTCACACGCATGATGGGTGCTTTAAGCGATGCGAAAGCTTTTTCGGCTACGATGGCTGCTATTTCAGCGCTGAATCCACCGGTTTTCCATGCTCCGTCTGCAATCACCAGTTTCCCGGTTTTCTTTACGGAAGTTAATATCATTTCTTCATCGTAAGGCTTGATGGTACGCAAATCAATAAGTTCAGCGTCGATGCCCCTATTTGTCAGTTCGTCGACGGCTTTGCGCGCTTCAATAGTCATATGCGACCATGAAACAATGGTTATATCTTTGCCTTCTTTGCGAATAATTCCTTTGCCTATAGGTACTTCATATGCATCTTCAGGAACTTCATCGGTTTGTCCGTAAAGCCAGCGGTCGTCGATAAACACAACCGGGTTAGGATCTTTGATGGCCGCTATCAGCAAACCTTTTGCATCATATGGTGTAGCCGGTGTAACAACTTTTAAACCGGGAATATGAGCAAAAAGTGAGTGTAATGCCTGTGAGTGCTGAGCTGCCTGTTCGCCACCACGATTTACTATGAGCCAGAATACAACAGGAACCGATGAGCGTCCGCCGTTCATGTAGTGCCAGTTGGCAGCCTGATTGATAATAGGGTCGAGCGCATACAGAACAAAGTCGACACGCGGATGTACAACAACAGGTCTCATTCCGGCGATTGCGGCACCGACAGCAGCGCCTGTCATGGCATTTTCAGATACGGGTGTGTCAATCACGCGTTCTTCACCAAAGAGTTCCACAAGGTCATTGCAAGTATTCCCAACGTACCACGGGCTTTTCACGCCCTGGCCTATAAGCACAACCGACTCGTCGGCAGACATCATTTGCCTGATGGCCTCATTGATGGCCGCACCAAAATTAAGTTTCCTTTTATCTGAACACATAGCGGCACACCTCTTCTTTAGGGGGTTTAACGGATGCGAGTGCAAATTCATTTGCTTTTCTCACCTCTTCTTCAACAGAAGCATGAATAGTTTTAATTTCAACTTCTGTAAGTATATTTTCCTGTAGCAAATGCTTTTCGAATCTAATAATCGGATCTTTTTTAATCCACGCTTCCACTTCTTCTTTCGGGCGTATATCTGTATGTGAACCCTGAATATTATCGTCGGGGCCTACATGTCCGCGCAAGCGGTACGTAAAGAACTCGATGAAGGCAGGACCGTTTCCTTCGCGGGCATTGGCTATTGCTTTTTCAACAACCTCAACTACAGCCAATACATCGTTGCCATCAGCCTGATAATAATCAACGCCGAAAGGCATGCCTACATCAGCAATGCTGTTCTTGACACGAATCTCACGAATAGGAAGATGTGTTGAATAAAAATTATTCTCACATGCAAAAATAATGGGCAGCTTTTTCAGTGATGCGAAGTTCAAAGACTCATACAGCACTCCTTCACCGGTAGCGCCATCACCAAAAAAGCTAAATGTAACACGCTGGTCGTTCCTGATTGATGATGCAAGTGATGCACCCAAAGCCAGTGAAATGGTTCCTGCCACAATAGGGACAATGCCGAGTACGCCATTTTCAGGGTCTATAAGATGCATGGAACCGCCGCGTCCGTGTGAGCAGCCACTTTCCATGCCATAGATTTCAGCAATCATGGCGCCCATGTCGCCGCCCTTTGCGAGATAATGCCCATGCGATCTATGATTCCCAAAAATATAATCTTTCTTTTCGAGCATAGCACCTATACCGGTGGCGATGGCTTCCTGACCTGAATACAGATGCACAGGACAGCGTATAGCGCCGCTTTTGATGGGGTCGACCAGACTTTCTTCTGCCAGCCTTATCCGCAGCATCATCCGGTACAGCCCGGTCAAAAAATCTTTAGTATATTCCATTGATTGTGAGTTAAACTAAATTGTGAGACAAGTTAAAATACCTCTCTCATGAAATGTGCAGAACAGGTTCTCGCATTTCGTCCATTTTGAAACACAGCCAAATTTAATGTGTTTTACTTTTTGAAAATGGCGAGCAAAGTTAAGAAAATAATCTTTAAATCTCTGCCAAAGGATTGCTCACGTACATACTTGATTTGCAGGCGCTTCTTCTCAGGCCATATGAGTTCCATATACGCTTTATCGGGATCTTCGGCACCTTCCAGTATTTTACCTTCGTCTGAATTCCATACCGAAGCCCAATCTGTTATTCCCGGCTTAACAGATAAAATCACTTTTTCTTCTTCGGTAAACAGATCCGTGAATGCTTTCAAATCGGGGCGTGGTCCAACAACACTCATCTGACCCAGGAACACATTGAAGAGCTGCGGCATTTCATCCAATTTGTATTTACGCAGAAAATGCCCTATGCGCGTGATGCGCGGATCGCTTGTTGTTGTAGAAGACGCACCTATTTTATCGGCATTTACAACCATGGTGCGAAACTTATACATCCTGAAAAGCACGCCATTCTTGCCTACGCGGGGAGCTTTATAAAAAACAGGGCCACCGTCGCCGGCTTTGATAATGATAGCTACGATAACATAAAAAGGCCACACAAATAAAATGAAAATACCACTAAAGAAGATGTCGAATATGCGTTTCATTTACAATTTCAAAGTTTGAATTTATGAAGATTTAGCGATGGCGGGCTTGAAGAGCCTGCAATAAAAAAGTTTCACCAGAGCAAACACGGAACCAATACCGTAAGTATAATGCAGCAGCACAAAAAAGAAAGGTTGTATGAATGCGCCCGCAATTCCCCCCTTTGCTGCCCGGCTGAACGAAAAATAATAGGCCGCCAGAACATACAATGCACCTATACCACCAAGCATCCACCAGAAACAAAAATGCAACAGACCCAGAAAGGCCAGTCCTGCCGTTCCAAGGAAAAAGCCAAGAGGCACGAGGTGCCTGAGCGAAACAGGCAGAGTATTCACAAAACGCAACGGATAAATTACCCAGAAGCCGTTGCGAAAATTATTTTTCATAAAGCGACTGAAGGTAGAACGAGTATAATACTCGACTTTAATCTCCGGAGAAAGAAAGATTTTTCCGCCATTGCGCCTTAGTCTGGAGTTATAATCCATATCGGAGGTACTGACGAGATTCTCATTGAACAGACCGATGGTCTCAAACACCTCACGTCGGTAGCAGCCGCCAAACACGGTATCTACCTCGCACACTTTATCGGAGCCGGTACGGAATGTAGAATTACCGACCCCAAAAGGATTGCTCAGTGTTGCAGTAATCAGTTTCCCGATAAAATTTTCGTTCTTTCCTTTAGTGATGAGAACACCGCCGATGTTATCGGCACCCAGTTCAAACTGCAGCCTGACGGAAGCAGAAATATATTTTGAATCATAGACCGCGTGTGCTCCCGCGATCATAATGACATCGCCTGAAGAAGCGTTGAAACCTGCATTGACTGCGGCCGGAAAAATCTTCTTTGGATTTGAGATAAGCTGGATGAAGGAAAATTTTTCACTGTATTGTTTAACGATATCAATGGTTTTATCAGAAGATAAGCCGTCAACAACAAGGATTTCAATGAATTCATGAGGATAATCATTTGCAAGCAGTGAATCAATGCAGTCTGCAATGAATGCCTCTTCATTCCTGCATGGGATGATAACGGAAACTTTTATCCGGCGTCCTTCTTCCATATTACAATTCTAATAAATCGCTATAAATCTGCACGAGTTTGATTTCTTCCGAGCGCCAATTATATTTTTCGAGCACCAGTCGGCGTCCTTTATCGCCCATCTGTCGTGCCTTTTCATCATCATTGCAAAGTTCATTAATAGCTTTCGCAAGCAGGTCGGTCCTCCCAGGCTCAACACAAATGCCAACACCGTTTCCTTCAATCAGTTCCTTCCACATCGGAAAATCAGAAGCAATCACCGGCAATCCTGCCGACATGTATTCAAATATTTTATTGGGCAGCGCTTCAATGTGATTCGGCTCCGGCATAAAAGGAACCAGTCCGGCCCGTGAATCTGAAAGAATACTATACATTTCTTTACGGCCAACCAGCCCGTGAAAATTCACATTTTTCCATCCGGACGAAGCTTTCAGCTCATCAAGGAACGTCTCTGGAGAAGCGTCGCCCGCCAAATTCAGTTTAATATCTTTCAACGCATCTTCTTCAAATGCAGAAAGCACCGTGTTGAGACCACGCTGTGAGGTGATTACACCCGTATAACAAACCTGCTGTTTACGGTTCGCCCAAACAATTTCACCGGGCAATTCTTCGGGAAGCGGATAGTTGAAAATCGCTTCAGTTTTTGCTTTCAGGTTCACGAATTTGAGCCTTATCGACTCGGTAGCGGTAAGGCAATAATCCATACGACGCGCAATGAAGCGTTCAGTATTCCTGATTACATATGCGACAATCTTTCTGAAACCTTTATTGATATATTCCTTACTGAGAATCTGCTTGACAATATCTTCATGAACATCATAAATCACTTTTTTACCGGACCATTTCAGCAGCAGCCCTGCAATCATCAATTCAGGATCATGGAAATGAAATATCCCGGCGCCCGAACTTTTAGCGGTTTTATATACCTTGCGCGTGGTAAACAGCATTCGCTTCAGGCGGCTTCCTTTTTTTACATCGACACCAATGATGCGGACATTATCCACCATGCATGTTTCAGCCCCCGGAACGATATACATCACGTCAAAACCGGCAGCAGCCAGTGAACGGCATTCTTTCATAAAAATCCTCACATCCCGGGCCGTGTGGGCTGAGGTCATGTGGCAAACAGATTTTGATAAAAGCGGAGTTGACATTTAGGACGTGAATTATGAGTGATGCCTGATGATATAAGGTTGATGCTATTTATTAAATAATGTTTTCAGTTCTTTTCGTTCGGGATAATTAATCAGCACCGCATTACGGCGTTTGTGGAACACGAACATACTTCCGGCGGCCACAGCCGATGCTTTTGTATTATTTATTGCTTCTGCAAGGTGCTCCAGCGTTCCTGCACCACCACAGGCAATCACAGGAATACCAACTGCTTCGGAAACTGCACGTATCAGTTCAATATCATAGCCTTCCATGGTGCCTTCCCGGTCAATTGAATTAATGAAAATTTCTCCTGCCCCCAGCCGTTCCACTTCTTTTGCCCATTCCACAGGGTTCTTGCCTGTATTATGATCGCCACATTGAGTATAAACATTGTATTTTCCGAAGAGGTTCTTCTTTACATCAATGGAAACCACTATGCTCTGACTTCCGAATTTATCAGCTGCTTCGGTAATGAATTCAGGCCTTTCGACCGCATAAGAGTTAATCGCAGCTTTTTCGAGCCCGAGTTTAAACAGTGTCCTGATATCTTCAATGCTTCGAATGCCGCCACCATAGCAGAAAGGCATGAAACATTCGTTAGCAATCTTTTCAATCAGGCTAAACTGAATCGGCTTTTTGGCTTTAGTGCGGCTGATATCCAGAAACACTATTTCATCAACTTCTTTCTCATTGAAGATGCGGACAGCATTTATAGGATCGCCCACATAAACGGGCTTTTTAAATTTCAGGGTTTTTACGAGGCCGCTGTCTTGCAGCAGCAATGCCGGGATGACGCGTATCTGTATCATATCAGCAGTTTTCAATAAAATGAGTAAGCAAACGCATGCCGAACTTATGACTTTTTTCCGGATGGAATTGTGCGCCATAAATATTATCTTTCCAGACAACACAGGGAAATTCATATCCATAAACGGCTGTTGCAAGTACCTGAGCAGGGTCATTGCACTGCATATGGTATGAATGCACGAAATAATAACGTGTATCTTCCAGTTCGTTGTCGAGCAATGGATTCTCTTTCTTGATATTCACAGTATTCCAGCCCATATGCGGTATGCGCAGCTTCATATCATCACCACTGAAACTGAATTTGATGCAGCCTCCATCAATCCACCCAAGTCCTTTTTCAATACCTTCTTCGCTGCTTTTACCCATCAGTTGCATGCCAAGACAAATTCCGAGTATAGGAGTCTTTTGTTCTACAACACGGGTATTGAGGGCCGCTGCAAGGCCTTTCTGATGCAGGTTGTTCATACCGTGGTCGAAGGCACCTACTCCGGGCAAAATCAGCTTATCCGCACTCATTATCGCCTGTGGATCAGCGGTAATAAGACTTTTGCATCCAAGTTTATGAATCATATTGGCGATAGAGCCAAGATTACCCATTCCGTAATCTACGATAACAATCATGGTTGTAGTAATAATCGGCAAAACTAACTAAATTCCGCAAATTATAGGTGAAACGGAGAGCAGAAAAGCATCCTATTTACCAAACAGCTTCTTCCGTATTTTAAAACCGAGGTTGAAGATCCATTCATTGGAAGGATAATCTTTATAGGTTTTATTAGGCTGATGTATGATTGCATTGAACTCTTCGGGAGTCCAGTCGAGTTTTTTAGCGATATAATCAAGGTCTTCGCCAATTTCATTGTCTTTGTATGATTTCTCATTCATCGCAGCAAGAGCCGATTCCCGATTTTCCTGACCTGCAAGTATCAAACTTGAGTAGTGAGCTCTGCGTTTATCATAACCGAATTTAACCGGAAGGTAGTAAGCCTGAAAAAATTTCGTGAAACGAGACTCGTGGTGTTTTCCGCCATAGTAACGCCATCCGAGTTCCTTCTCCATAGTTTTGATTGCCTCTTCCCTGTCGTAATGAATATAGTTCAGTACACGCACAATATTGATGCGTCTGATAAATGAGAAGTAGATATAACGTCTGAAAAACGTAAGATGCGGATAGGTCTTCAGTTTAATTTTTCCAAATTTCTTCTGAATTCCGCGGATGTGCCTATAATCAAGGGCATTGTAGCCCCAAGCTCTCGGTAATACCGATTCGGAAGCGAAATTACTGCCATTAAGAACGTACTTGATATTATTCTTGAGAGCATAGTGGTAAAGCCCTGAGAATATCGCATGATCCTGAGGAATGTCCTGATTGGCAACATTTGCAAGAAAAAACGAGCGCTGTAAGTCCTTCATCTCTTCCCAGTTCACTACATGCGTAAATAGGTCGAGATTAAGAGCTTTACAGATATTTTCAATGTTCTTCACTGCAATCTCAGAATTCCAGCCACAATCAACATGCACTACCAGCGGTCTCAACCCTAGTTGCACTGCTTTGTAGGTAAGGTAGGAGCTGTCAACACCACCGCTCAGGCCAACGATGCAGTTAAATTTATTGCCTTTTGAAGTGCGGTTTATCTCGTCGGCAATCTCCTGCAGGCGCTTTTCGCCATCGTTTTTAACAAAAAGATAATTATCAACGATTTTATCGTATTCACGGCAGTGATTGCAAACGCCCTGTTCGTCGAATGTAATCCACGGATCGCTTGTATCCATGATGCAGCGAGTGCAGATGCGGTATTCAGAGTTTTGTTCCATTGAATTAAACAGTCTTTTTTCCGAAGCTGAACCTGTACGACAGGTAAAACTCCACACAATATTTGATGCTGTAAACAGCAGTAAAAAGTATCACGGCAATCACCGGATTATGAAAAATATTATATCCGGCAAGAAAGGCCGCACACACAAAAGTAAACAATATGGCCTGTATCATCAGGTCAATTTTTTGTTTTTCGGCTATCAGGAACATATTGCTGAGCGGGCTCACAATAAATTGCAGAAAGAACATGATGGTCATGATGCGTGCATAATCGCCTGCCACAGCCCATTCAGAGCCAAATGCAAATTTGAATATCGGAGTAGCAAAAATAAAAAGCGCCGAAAAGGGCACAATGCCAAGTCCAGAAAGCAGAATGGTCATCTTGCGGAATGAGCGGCGACAGTTCCCTTTTTCAAGAAACTCTTCGTTAGCCTGCTGCCTGAACACATCGCCAATAGCGCGCGCTATCACACTTCCCGGCACACTGATTACCCGCATTGAGAGCGAGAACAAACCCGAAACCGCCAGCCCCCAAAAAGAGGTGATAAGCAGCATTGGAACCTGACCGGAGCCTTTTTCAAGCAGGCCTGAGAACATGTTGAATTTTGGAAAATGCTGATATCTCTTTGCCAACCTGAGCGTATTTGCCCTTGTAATTGAATGTACCAGATGACGGTCGTTGCGCCAGAAATCCCATGCCACATAACCGGAAGTTATGGATTGCCCGATAGTATCGCCGAGTATGAGTCCGCCCGGTTTCAAAGAAGTAAAACCTAAACCGAGGCTGGCTAAACTTGCCCCGACAGAACGTGTTATGCGCGTCCCTGAAAGCGCAGTATAGCGGCTTTTACGGTTCAGCCAGTATGATAATGCCTGATAAATGCCTATCATAAAAACAGACAGAGGGATGAAAATAAGCCAACCGGCTATCTTGGGTTCATGGAGCCAAAGGGCAAAAACATCAGAAAAAAGCAAAACAAGTATCAGTGTTACAATACTTACCGCTGTAGTAATAACGAGGGAGAGAAACAAAATATTAACGGCATCTTTATCATCTTCGGGGAGAATGATTGTCATCTCGTATCTGGCAGATATAACAATACTCAGAATAGACGTAACACTAAAAAATAATGCAAACAGACCGAAATCTTCCGGAGTATAAATACGCGTAAGAATGGGAGATATAGCAATAGGGATGGCCTGAGAAATAACGGTACCTGTCATGAGGGTGAGAACATTGCGCGAAAATTTATCGTTCCAGATGCGTTTTATCATTTCATTTCCCAGTTTCTAGTGCGGGCCTGAACAGCCAGAACAAAAGTATAGTAAGTACCCAACCACCTGACAACAACAGAGAATATAAAGCCACATTGCTCAGCCAAAGCGTATATAAAATATTCAGAGAGGCCAGCCATTGCGCATGACCTTCAAAAACAATCTTCAGTAACACAAACACAAACGCCAGCAGAAAACCGGCTAGTACAAGTCCGGCTTTCCCGAAATTGGCATAATCATACATGAAATACGCGCTGGTAACAGTCCCGCGAAGGCCTTCATTATATTCCACGATATACAGGTTATCCCAGATAACCCTGTCGTATTCATAGTCTTTTGAATCGCATCCTAAAACAGGCGCAAGAAAGCGGTAACCACAACCATTAGCGTAAGGGAGCTGTGATGGAATAAGTGTAAACCAGCGCCCCACATCGCGACCGGTTGTAAAAACGATTCGTTCAAACAGTGCATTCGAAGTAGAAGCCATGCTTTCTGTAATCGCAACTTTTGTTTTCTGAGGCACATAGGCACGGCGGTGGGCTGCCATATAGGCTGAAATATCTTCTTCCGATGCCCGGAGATTGGGGCTTGCATTGACAATCAGCGCCAGTACACCGGCAACAGCCACCAGAATAAAAACCCCTGAAAGGATATATCTGCGTTTGATAAACAGAAAAACAATCAACGGAAGCACCTGTGAAACAACCAGCCCTTTCTGCATCATGGCCATCGCATAAAAAATTGCAATCGGGAGTAATATCCAGAACAACCATCGTTTCTTGATAAAGAAAAACAGAACAAGAAAAGGCAGAATCGCCTTCAGCAGAAATGAACTTGTATAATGGATAAAACTGTTGTGATGTTCGGTAATACCCTGACGAATCAGTGCGATACCATAATAATCGAGTGAATTATAGGCTGTCCAGACGGGAATATTTTTAAGATAAATCAGATGATAAATGATGAAGACCACTCCGGCACCTAAAAACCCGAAGGAAAGCCAGGTAACGGTCTTCTCGCTCTTGGTGAAACGAATATTCAGAATTTTATCAAGTTTGCCTGATGTGCGTTTTGCCAGATTGGCGAATAAAAAATAAAAGATGACCAGTGAGCCGGAATAGAGCAACATATCCGGCATGTAAGTCAATCCGGTATAATAAATCAGACCGATGCAGATCAGAGAAGTAATGAGAAGCATGGCTACCAGCATTACATGCTCACGGATGAAGGCTCTGATAACACCAAGTACTTTCCCTGCACCCTGTCGCGGGTCCTTTATTAAATTCATAGATTATTGTATGGAGTCAATTATCTGTGCAAAAATAAACAAACGCTCATTAAAATCATCCTGCGGCACCCTTTTTATGCGAACAGACTCAATGCAAATTATCAGAATGCCTTTGCAGCAAGGAATCAAGCACCGGCAGCATAAAATATTTTGAATACATGAAAACACCTGCCACATTCAAATGGTCATGATTATAAAACAATCGCGGATTTTTATAACTTTCCGACAAATCATAAAACTGCACGCCGTATTTTTTCTTTTTCTCTAACATTGTCTTTCTCACAAAATCAAGACCGGGATCATGGGTAAGCAAGGATGGCGAAATAATAAATACAAGGCTCGATTCATGACGTTGTGCCAGCTCAATGAGTGCATCGAGTTTTTTGGAATACGTTGCGGCTGTATTCATATCAAGTCCATCGAGATAATCAGCATCTAAGCGTTTGCGGATTGCTGCTGTATCGGCTCGCTCAAGCCGGCCGCTCTGATCAGGAACACGCGACGCATTGTAAGTAAGCCAGTCGTTCTGGTATTTTGATTCAATATAATTGAGAATAACGTCACGCTCAGTGCCCGAAGGAAGAAGCTGCAAAAAGAAGTCAAGTCTGAATGGCTCATCGGCATAACAATACAAACCTTCGTTCCATTTAGGGGAGAAAAACACGAAGCCATCGATAAAGTAGAATATCACTTTAGCGGTATTGCCCTTTTTATAATAGTATTTCAGAAATTCGTATTCGGGAACTATGCCTGCCGCCGATTTAGAAATATTTACAACCTTGACACCGGTAACATTTTCTAACATACAATGGTTCACGCCTCTTGAGAGCATGCGCCCATGTGAAGAGCCTGCAATAAGTAAACCGGCATCCGTATTTTGCGGAATGGAAAGCAAGGCTGATTCTGTAGCTTCCGTTGATGCAGATAATGTGCCATCGCTGAAGGCAAGATAGCCCAAAACAGCAGCCAAAGTCATCATCAGCAGAAGTAAAAAGAGAATGAATTTAATTAAAAATATTCTCATGAAAACAATAATATTATTTCATCATTTCCTGAAAAAGAGCAGAAAAAAGTCCGGTCTCACAGCTTGCTCAAAAGTAATAATTTCAGTAACACCATATTCAATGTCATTTTTGCGTTAATTAACGTTAATATTCGTTGTTAAACTAAAATGCGTTCCCATTGTCTGCCGATATTTGCCTATTTTCGAATCCAAATAACATGCGTTCATGCGGATATTTATCATAGGCTTTATGGGAAGCGGCAAGACCACCTTTGGGCGCAAGCTTGCGAAAAAGCTGGGATACCGCTTTGCCGATACCGATAAACTGATTGAGCAGAAACTGGGGCTTACTATTACGGAGATATTCAGTTCACTCGGGCAACAAAAGTTCAGGGATGAAGAACAACTACTTTTGGAGGAATTCGGGCTTCATGATGATATAGTGTACGCCACGGGTGGCGGTTTGCCCTGTTTTTCGGGGAATATTGAAAAGATTAATGAACTGGGCATCTCCATTTATATGCAGCTTACACCTGAAGCTCTCTACAGCCGGCTTGCAACTTCAGGAGCACGCCGCCCCTTACTCGAAGGCAAAGAGGGTGATGTGCTGCTCGCCTACATCACAAAGGAATTAAATCGTCGTGAAAAGTATTATCTGAAAGCACAGATTGTTGCAGGCGCATTGAGCATTTCACCCGAACTGGTAATCGGAATGCTCAAACATTTCGGTTGATTGAAAATTATTTTTTCCTGCCAATCACCTTGAGCGCGGCATCCACAACGTTTGATGCTTCGAGTCCGAACTTTTTCATCAGCTCATCAGGAGTTCCGCTTTCGCCAAAATGATCGTTCACAGCTACCATTTCAAGAGGGGTTGGTAATTTGCGTCCGAGCAGCTGTGCAATACTGTCGCCCAAACCACCATTCATCATATGTTCTTCGGCAGTAACAACACAGCCGGTCTTCATCACAGAAGCTATAACGGCCTGAGCATCGAGCGGTTTAATGGTATGTATGTTGATGACTTCGGCACTGATGCCTTTCTCTTCCAGTATAGCTGCGGCCTGTAAGGCTTTCCACACCAGATGCCCGGTAGCGAAAATTGAAACATCGGTACCTTCGCTCAGCATCAGCGCTTTTCCAATCTCAAATTTCATGTCTTCAGGAATGAAGGTAGGAACTTTCGGCCGTCCGAAACGCAGGTAAACCGGACCGACATGAGCAGCAATGGCATGCGTGGCAGTTTTGGTCTGATTAAAATCGCAGGTGTTGATAACGGTCATATTCGGCAGCATCTTCATCAGTCCGATGTCTTCCATAATCTGATGCGTGGCGCCGTCTTCGCCTAAAGTAATGCCGGCATGCGATGCGCAAATCTTTACATTTTTGTTCGAATACGCCACCGATTGCCGTATCTGGTCATAAACACGGCCTGTAGAAAAATTTGCAAATGTCCCGGTAAACGGAATTTTTCCACCAATTGCCAGTCCTGCGGCAATGCCAATCATGTTCGCTTCAGCAATACCAACCTGTTTGAAGCGTTCGGGAAAATCCTTTGCAAAGGCGTCCATTTTCAGCGAGCCGGTAAGATCGGCCACAAGTGCCACTACATCGGGATTTATTTTTCCGAGTTCATGCAATGCTTCACCAAATCCGGAGCGTGTATCTTTTTCGTTGAGTATCGTGTACTGTTTCATCATAATTTATTACTGGTACAGCGGAATGCGTATTGTAACGCCACTCTCCACTTTAAATGATTTCTCTATGGTAAAAATTGATTTTGTGACAAATTTTGAACGGAAAACCACGCGGTATTTCCCGGGCAACAAATACAATGTTTCCTGTTGGCCGTTTTCGCCGAGGTTGTAAATCCATTTCAGTTGATTATCCTCCTCGAGGTACAGTGAGCCATAGCCTTTAGCCATAGGCTGAATGATAGCAATACCGGGCATTGGAATCTCTACCGTGGTGGTTTTACTCTGTGAAATGTCCACATCTTTTACATACATTCTGGGCATTGAAAGGACTTCGAGGTCGTATTTTCCGACAAGGTATTTTTCGTCCTGATCAAAAGACTGAACATGCAGTGTTTCCATTTTGCCACCCTGACGCACAATGCACTGATAACTTTTTACATTTGGGAATGTGCCGCCAACTTTGAGTTGCAGTGTTCCCTGGGGGCAGTCAATCGGTATCACCGTATGCTTGCCCGGTGTAAGCTTTATACTATCCTTCCTTACAGGTGGAATTGTATGAACGACTACATTGTAGGTTAACAAGGGGTCAAGCACGAGTGTGTCAGGATAGCCGCGATTATCAAGCGTATGAATGAAATTATATTTTATCAGTCCGCTGAAGTCATCGTAAAACGTCATGTTCAGGTTTGTCTCTGTAGGATTTCCGTATATATCGAGCAAATTCACCTGAGCTGTTGTTGAGTTTAAAGCTTGTGATATCACTACTTTCAGCGCCATGCTGAAATCTTTTTCTGTAGAAGCATCATAATAAGTTCCTACACAATCAAAGGCTTCTTTGAAGTTGCGTCCGATGCCGATGATAAACGGTTTCAGTGCTATTCCTTTTTTCTGCAACGAAAGTGATACGGCACACGGGTCACCACCACATTCTTCGAGCCCATCGGTTATCAATACAATAATATTACGGCAATTATCGCAGGGCATGAAGTCACCACCGGCCGCTTCGAGCGATGCGGCAATTGGTGTAGTTCCGCGCGGATTTACGGTCTTCAGTTTATTCTTAATCTTTTCGATATTGCCCGTACCAATAGGAATTTCTAACCGGGTATCGTCGCAATCCTGGGGCGGATAATTTTTCTGATGTCCATAAATGCGCAAACCAAGTTCAAGATTTTGCACGCTTTTCAGGCTGTCGAGTAATTCCGACATCAGACGCGCCGCAATCGTAATTTTACGGTCGCTTTGCCATTTTGCCACCATACTCTGTGATGCGTCGTACAGGAATAAGATACGCGTGACAGGTTTTGGTTTTTCTTTATCCTTTACCTGCGAATAGGAGGTATTCGCAAGCATCCCGATAAGGAGAACTAAAAAGAAATATTTCGTGATGATCTTCAATATTTCAATGGTTTGATTGACGGTAAAAAGATAATAGACGTTAGATAAAAGACAAAAGACTTAAGACAAAAAAATAATATTACTACAATTTCAAAAAGCATTTATTAATAATCGCCCAGTGTTTCAGGAAGCTGTGCGAGTGCCTTTGCAAGCTGCTCATCATTAGGTGAATTTCCGTGCCATTTATGGGTTCCCATCATATAATCAACGCCAAAACCCATCTCAGTCTTCATAAGTATAACGACGGGTTTTCCCTTTCCTGTATTTGCTTTTGCAATTTTCATCATATCGAGCAGCTCAGGAATGTTGTTTCCGTCCATTTCCATAACGTGCCATCCAAATGCTGCCCATTTTGCATGAAGGTCGCCAAGCGGCAATACCTCGTCAACCGGTCCGTCTATTTGTTTACCGTTATAATCGATTACTGAAATAATATTGTCAACCTTTCGGCCGGCCGCGTACATAGCGGCTTCCCATATCTGTCCTTCCTGCAGTTCACCATCGCCGTGGAGGCTGTAAACAAGCTGAGGGTCGTTATTGAGTTTCTTGGAAAGAGCTGCGCCAATGGCAACTGAAAGTCCCTGCCCAAGGCTGCCCGAAGCCACTCTGATACCCGGAAGACCTTCGGCCGTAGCCGGATGACCTTGAAGCCGTGAATTGAGCTTACGCAAAGTAGATAACTCGCTTACCGGAAAATAACCGCTGCGGGCAAGTACACTATACCATGCGGGAGCTACATGACCATTAGAAAGAAAGAACAAATCTTCACCTTGTCCTTCCATGGAGAAGGGCGAAGGCTGATGTTTCATTATTGAAAAATACAGGCAAGTGATAAGGTCGGTGCAGCCGAGAGAACCGCCCGGATGTCCTGAATTTACGGCATGTATCATTCTTAGTGCATCCCGGCGTACCTGAGTTGCTGTTGCTTGAAGTTGGTCTGCAGTTAACATAAAAGGAGTCTAATTCGGAATCAAAAGTAATTCATTTAAAATTTATGTACCGGTTTGTTCAAAAAATCTAACAAATTACTTTTTGCTTTTCAGCATAGTTTCAACGGCTTCAAGGGCATTCTGAAGTCTTGACTCACCATTACCCGAAATAACCGCAAAGGGCACATTGCGGTCGGATAACTCTTTTTGATAAAGGTTAAAAAAATACGCACGCAGATGCGGATGTTCGCGCTGTGGATCCTGCTGCCAGGGCAGGTCAATATTACAGAGCAAATACAAATCATAATGATGGGATGCAATATTTTCCCGAATCCATTCGGGACACTGCCGATAACTGTGCTCAGCCCATATTTTAGTGACCGTAGCTTCGGTATCGCAAAAGAGCATAAAGTTCGCATTCAAGGCAGCCGCATTTTCATGTTCAAACTGCTTTTGAGCAATCAATAAGATATCGTCGAGGGTATAGCTGCGATTTATCGACGCTATATATTCACGTGCAAACTCAGGCACCCAAAGTGTATTGTAATGCAAGGCAAGGCGCTCAGCGAGCTCCGATTTTCCCGTAGATTCAGGTCCGGTGAGCGCTATCCGAATCATGTTGCGCTGAGTTTTATCAGGTCTTTTCTCCATGCATAAAATCCGTAAGCCGCGAGTACCGCGAAAAAGAAATACAATCCGGTAAACGCGTACAATTCTTTATAAAAATAAATGCCGGTGCACACCAGGTCGGTAATAATCCAAATAAGCCAGTTTTCTAAAATTTTCCTAGCCTGCAGCCAGGTACAGAGCACACCCCAGACAGCGACTCCGGCATCCCAATATGGCAGTGCAGCATCCGTATATTTGCTGAAAAGGAAGCCTGTCAATGCTGTTGCAAAAAATGAAATAATAATAAGTACAAGCAACAATTGAGGGGTAATACGCGAAACCTGCAGGACTGACTTTCCTTTACCACCATAGCGCCAGTTGTACCATCCATAAAGCGTCATAACGAAATAAAAAACCTGCAATATTACATCGGCATAAAGCCTTGATGCAAAAAAGACATAGAGCGACAGTATTACATTCAGCAGTCCCACAGGCCAGCACCAGATTAACTGACGGGTTGTAAGCCACACGCCGATAATACCCAATAATGAGGCTGCAATTTCAATATAGTTGGAACAAATCCAGGATAAGACTACGCTCATGAACGCTTATTTACTGCTGGAGGTCGGCATTCACAATTTTAAGGACGAATACCGAATGAGGAATCTCAAATGATTTTTTCATTTCGGAGTTCAGCGCATTCATTACATCATCGTACTCACCAAAAACCTGAGTGCTCATTCCATTGGTAACTGCCTTAACTTGCGGATGCATGTTGAGCCGGGCGATAAAATCACGAATAGGAATTTTAAATTCATCGTGCAGCGGATAATTGCTGATGTCAACGGAGATTTTCATAAATTGAATAATTAGTGGTTACAAATTTACGTCTAATCTTATTACTGATATAAAACAATTTGATAAGAGTTTCGTCCATCCGATGAACAACGGAATTAACGAACAAATGCTGACGATTAGGCTACAGACAACAGATACCTGTAAAAAAAAGCAGACGGTAATTGCCTCAGTCAGCCTGATATAAAGATATAGAAATAAGCCATATGGCGATTGCATTTGAAATGTGAACCAAAATAATAATATATTTGAAAAATATTTTACACCTGTTGAACCAAAAACCCGGAAATAATTAATCATTCAAAGTGAAGGTGTTCCTTACAGGGAAAACGGGTTGCACACGAACTTTGATAAACAAATATAAAACGATGAAAAAAGGAAGATTTATTTTGCTGGCAATCGGTCTTGTTGCAATGATGTTAACAAGCTGTCTGACTGTTGAGAAGAAACAGTACACATTTGAATTTACCGGTAAGAATTCCGGAAATCTGACAATTAAATATGTCAACATCATGTCTATTGTTGACTCTGCAGGTTATACCGAAGTTCAGGATTTTGACGAATTGGTTAGCAGCTATATCAATGGTTCCAAGATTGAGGAAGCCTACCCCGGCGCGACTAATATTACCAAGAAATTATTTGAAGAAGACGGCGTTCTTTGTGCGGAAGTTAAAATGAATTTCCCCGATCTGGCTTCAGCCCGTCTTTATCTTTGCGATAAAAAAGGACCTTACGGTTTTTATGCAAGTTCTGTTGATGGCGAAACCTATATTGAATCAAACGGCAATTATGGCGGCGATTTCATGCCATGCGTGTTTTGGAACACTAAAATGAAAACGCTCACTGTTACCACCAGTGTAAGCAAGCCCACCGACGATACCTATGTAAGCCTGTTACAGGAATATGTAAAATGGAAAAAGAAAAACTAAGATAAAAAAAGAGGGGCGTTTGCCCCTCTTTTTTTTTACTTTTCGTCTGTGCCTTCGTCTTTTCCTTTCCCCTTCCCTTTTTTACCGCCTTCTTTGGCTTTCTGCAGCAGCAGTTTTTGAAACTCCCGTTCTGCTGTAAATAGCTGAACTAATTTTTTACTTCCAATCATAGCCTTAAATTTGGGCACATATTCTTTTTTAAGGTCGAGCATCTTCTGGTCGTGAAGCATTTCATTGTTTACCAGTTCTTCCGATTGTTTTTCGTCAAGTTTGTCAAGGCCAATTTTTTTGTATGCTTTCAGCGCTTCACGATATTTTTTATTTTCCGCGTCCTTTTTTTCGGCGTACTCATTGTACAACGGCCAGAACTTCTCCGATTCCAGGCTCGTGAGTGTCATTGATTGCGTAAGATACGCCACCTTCATTGCCTGAATCTTCTGCCTTTTTTCTTCGGCTCTGTTTGCCTCTTTTCCTTCTTTATTCTCAACACTTGCCTGAGCAAAAAGAGTTCCTCCTGCTGCGATTACCATGGCTGTCATCATCATGACGCCTGCTACTACTGATTTTCCTGTTCTCATAATTATAGGTTTTAAAGATTAGTTTTCTGTTTATTATTCGTCTTCCGGATCAAATCCTTCGGTATTAAGGTATTCATAAATATCTTCGGCACTCAGCGTTGAATCGGCCAAAACGGCGGCAGCACCTTTATCATTCGGATTCACCTTTACCACCGGAATGGTGTCATCACCCATCACAAAAAGCGGAAGCGAGAAGGGTGAGAAAGAGGCATCATTTGCCAGTTCATCTTCAAGGTCGGCTTCTGACGTATTTTCAAGAACATAGTCGTCGATAACTTTTTGTGTAAGCTCCAAATCGGCCAGTGCCTCACGGTCAGAAATCGCCGTTCCTTTTTGATTCAGGGGTAAATACATTCCAATAAAAACAGCCAGAGCTATGGAAGCCGCAATACCTACTGCCCAGTTCAGCCTTCGTACCTTACCAATTTGCGGCATCTCATTTTTCTGTTCATTATGAGCATTGATGCGCTCTTTTAATTTACCCGGCAATTCTTCAAAATAATTTTCGGGGACTTCAAAAGGCGATGGTTTTTCAAAATACTGTTTCAGCGATTCGGGCAATTCCTCTTTCGGAATATTGTTGCCGGTGTTTTTATCTGTTATCATTTTTTGAATCGTTTGAGGTTTTGACACACGAACTGTGAAAAGGTTTAACCGGAGGTAAGAATTTTTTCAACTTTTTTTAAGGCAATGTGGAAAGAGGCTTTCAGCGCGCCTTCTGAAGTACCCAGAATTTCTGATATCTGAGCATATGAGAGTTCATCATGATGCCTCATATTAAATACAAGCCGTTGTTTTTCGGGAAGTGTGAGCAGCGCTTTTTGAAATTTATGCTGAATCTCATCTGCACTATAATAAGAATCATCCTTTAAGGAGTTGCTAAGGCTATGCTCCACGCCCGAAAAAGGGATGAGATTATGAAGTTTCTTTTTTCGTAAAAAATTCAGCGTTTCATTGGTCGCTATGCGGTAAATCCAGGTAAACAGCACTGAATCCTCACGGAAATCAGCAAGGCTGTTCCAGATTTTAATGAAGGTATCCTGTACAAGGTCGTCAGCATCATCGTGGTTCAGCACCATGCGCCTGATATGCCAGTAAATTCGCTTGCGATACGAAATCACAAGACTGTCAAAAGCAGCATGGCGCGTACTTTCATCGCGGAAATTTTTCAGAATATCTTTGTCGCTGATGTTCTCCATAATATTTAAGGCTGCCTGCGAACCGATGCGTTTGACAAACGAAAACGGCAAAGGTTTAATTGCAGAACAAATTAAAGGAAAAATAAATCATTTTACATTATCTTTATATCATGGAAAAGTTGTTCCGTATATTCGAGATTACCGAAGAACTTGTCGAAAGCATCTTGTCAAAGTCGCTTGAGCCGCATTGGCACGACTTTGAAGAATTGATTATTGTTACCGAAGGAAGTCTTGAACATTCTATTGACTTTACGGTAGAGGAAGTGACAGCGCCAGTTGTAAGCTATGTTTCCATGGGAAAAACGCATAAGCTTATACCGCGCAGCAACCTCCGCGGATGGGTGATTAATTATAAAAATGAGTTCATCCCCGATTCAGGGCTGCATTTTTATTCCAATTTCTTTACGAATACAACCATTCAGTTCAGAAGCAGCGATTCTCTTTCAAATATTCTGACGCTTTGCCGCCTCATGCGCACCGAATATATCAAGCCAACACCTGAACATAAAGTAATTCGTCATCTGGTAAATGCGCTGATTGCTATGGTCGAGGCCGAACGCGACGAGAATCTGCCCTGTGAAAACACTTCGCGTGCCTCACAGATCACAACTTTTAACAGCTTTTTACAGATACTTGAAGAACATTTCAGGCGCGACGAAGGCGTATCATTTTATGCGGGTAAAATGAACATGACCGAGCGAAATCTCAATTTGATATGCAAAACCAATTTTCAGAAAAGCGTTTCTGAAATCATTGAAACACGCCGGTTGATAGAAGCCAAACACTTATTGGTAAATTCCGAAAAGACTATTTCGGAGATAGGATTTGAACTTGGTTACAACGAAAAGTCTTACTTCACAAGGGTTTTCCGCAATAAAACAGGCTTCACGCCATCAGCTTTCCGCGAACAGACACGTGCACTGTTTTCCTAAATGTACCACCATTCGACATGATTGTGTAACCATCGCCTCTGCGAATGGATGTAATTTTGTCCTATCAATTTTCAAGGATAATTAATCATAACAAACAATCAATAATTCAAACCAACATGGAAACGAAAAATTCAATCTGGGTTCTTGACCCGACACACACAAAAATCAATTTTAAGGTAAAACACCTTATGATTACCAACATTACCGGCACTTTCAGAGAATTTGAAGCCGAAGTTGCCACTACCGGTGATGATTTCAGCACGGCACAGATCAATTTCTCACTCAACACAGCATCTATTGATACTGAGGTTGCCGATCGCGACGGACATCTTAAAAGTCCCGATTTCTTTGATGTTGAGAATTTCCCGAAAATCACCTTTAAAAGTACCGGGATGAAAGATTTGGGTGATGAAAACTACGATGTAGAAGGTTTGCTAACCATAAAAGGCATAGAAAAACCGGTTAAACTCAATGCAGAATTTGCAGGTGTGGTGAAAGATCCATGGGGAAATGAAAAAGCCGGCTTCACGCTGAGCGGAAAAATAAATCGTAAAGACTGGGGCTTAGTATGGAACGTAGCTCTTGAAACGGGCGGCTTACTCGTAGGTGAAGATGTCAAAATAATTTGTGACGTTGAACTCAGCCGAAAAGCATAAGTGCCATCAGTAAGAGAAGAAACTACACATTGAAGCGAATATGCAGAATATCGCCTTCGCCGATGACGTAGTTTTTTCCTTCAACGGAAAGTTTACCTGCTTCCTTACAGGCGTGCTCGGACTTTAAGGCAGCAAAATCAGCATATTTCATTACTTCGGCACGAATGAATCCTTTTTCAAGGTCGGAATGTATCACACCAGCAGCTTTGGGTGCAGTACTTCCGGCCTTTACAGTCCATGCACGCGCTTCCATTGGACCGGCTGTAAAGAATGTGCGAAGTTTCAATAAATCATACGCAGAGCGGATTACCATGTCAACACCGGGCTGTGTAAGACCAACATCTTTGAGGAATTCCATGCGGTCTTCCAATGACTCAAGCTCAGAAATTTCTTCTTCAAGCTTGCATGCAACAACCAAAACCTGCGCATTTTCGTTCTTCACAGATTCTCTAAATTGTTCCACATATTTATTGCCCGTAACAGCCGAGGCATCATCGACATTACAGACATAAATCATCGGCTTTTCTGTAAGCAATCCCTGATCGCGGGCAGCTTTGCGGTCTTCGTCACTAATATCCAGTGAGCGGGCCGACTGAAATGATTCGAGATGATCTTTATATTTTATAAGGATATCAAGGGTTTTCTTGGCGTCTTTATCACCGGCTTTAATAAGTTTTTCGGTGCGTTTAATCTTGCGTTCCACTAAATCAAGGTCGCGTATCTGAAGCTCCAGGTCAACAATCTCGCGGTCGCGCACCGGATTCACCGAACCTTCGATATGAGGCAGGTTTTCATCATCAAAACAGCGGACCACATGAATCAGTGCATCGGTTTGCTGAATGTCGGAAAGAAACGTATTACCAACACCTTCGCCCTTACTTGAACCTTTTGTCAGACCGGGAATATCAACTATTTCAACAGTTGCATGCACTACTTTTGCAGCTTTCACAAGCTTTTCAAGAACATATAAACGCTCGTCAGGAACGGTCACGATAGAGATATTCGACTTATTTGAGCTGAAAGCGAAGTTGGTTGTTTGCGCCTTTGTTGTTGACATACAGTTATACAGCGTCGTTTTACCGCAGTTCGCCAATCCAATAATTCCACAATTGAGTGCCATAAAAATGATATATATTTGGTGCAAAAGTAGTGATTTAGCGGAGGATAACAAACCATAAAATTGTTACATTTGTAAGATAAAACCTATCCGATGAAAAAGATTTTCTCATTTCTGTTCCTGATATCCCTTACGGGGATGGCATTTTCGCAAATAGTAATTGACAGTCTGTACATGCCTCAGCCCGGGCAAATCATTCCTCGTAAAAGCACCGGCGACCCCGGAAGCATCAACTATGCAGCCACCGACAGCGCCTATATTTGGGATTTCAGAACACTGGTTCCCCTTCAGCAAACAGGCGATACTTTTGTGAGTGTTTCAAGTACCAATATTGTTTACCTCGCGGTGTTCGCCAACCCTTTCAACAAGCCTTTTCAGGCAACGGTTGCAAGCCCGCAGAGTATGCCGGCCATTCCAATGGTAACTATTAATGACCCGTATTATTTTTATAAAAGCAGCAATTCGGAATACAGCCTGCTGGGCATGGGTGCAAAGATTAACAGCATTCCGATGCCCGTTAAATATGACAATCCTGATGTATGGTACCACTTTCCCGTTACATTCGGCACAACCGATTCATCGCATTCAAAATTCAATATCAGTATTCCCAACCTAGGCTATTATGGACAGGATAAAAGGCGTACGAATATTGTAGATGGCTGGGGAACGCTCTATCTGCCGACAGATACATTTGATGTTATCCGCATAAAATCCATCGTTCACACAACAGACACCTTACATTCTGATTCACTGGGATTCGGGATAAAATTCAACCGCACCGATATTGAATATAAATGGATTGCGCAGGAATATTCCGTTCCGGTACTTCAGGTCACCGAAAGCAGCGGCGGCATGGGCCCGGGAAGCACCAGCTTAGTTTTTATTGACCACACGGTTTTCCCAAATGCCATAGCTGAAATCAGTACGGAGAATAATATTAACATTCTTCCGAACCCGTCGGACGGCCATTTTACGTTGAATCTTTCACAGCCAAAATCCGGCGCGTCACAGATTGACGTATACAATATGAACGGGCAGAACGTATTTAGCGGGCAGTGTTTCGGTAATAATAAATCAGAAATTGACATCAGCGGTCAGCCTGCCGGGATCTATCTTTTACGCATGATGAGTGAAGGAAAGCTAATTTCAAAGAAATTGGTTATCTACTAACCATCGTTAATTCTGCTATATAAATTATATGACCTCCCGCAGAGAACGCTTCATTATAATGAATTACCGGGTTTTGGGATTTTTACTTACTCAAACCCGCCTTTCCTTCACATCCGGGGAATGCAACGTTTTTCTGAAAAGCGCACAGACAAAAACCTATGATGTTGTGATTGTTCCGGGTGTACCTTTTGAAAAAGGTAAGTGGGGCGCCATAATGAAAGCACGCATACTTTGGGCAAAATACCTGTATGACGAAGGAATCGTTTCCAACATTATGTTTTCAGGCGCGGCGGTATATACGCCCTATATTGAAGGAGAAATAATGGCACTGTATGCCATAGCGCTGGGCATACCCAGAGAACATATTTTTACGGAAATCAAAGCCGAACACGGGACTGAAAATGTTCATTACGGATTTCAGAAATCAAAAAAAATGGGGTTTTCAAGCCTGGCTCTTGCATCAGATCCTTATCAGTCGAAAAGCCTGTACAGGTTCACGAAACAAAAAGTAAGTGATGAAATTGCAATGCTTCCAATCGTCTTTAATATTTTAAGTAAAATAGAACCATTTGTAAAGGAGCCGGCGATAGATACATCAACTGCTTATGAGAGCAACTGGGTTTCTATTAAAGAGCGTATGGGGTTTTTCAGGCGGTTTCAGGGAACCCGTGGACTGGACATTGACCCACAGGCTTATTAATAATTTTAATAAATTTTCTATGCCAAAAATGAAAAACATCAGCGGAATTGTCTATTCCACAAATCCGCAATTTGAATACGTTTCCGCTAAAAATGAAGACCCTGACACGCTGGCGCCCAATCAGCAGCAGCTTAAAGTACATATAGAGAAAAAGCACCGGGGCGGAAAAACGGCAAGCATTATTCGTGGTTTTATCGGGAAGCAGGAAGATCTGGAAGAACTTGGCAAACTGATAAAAACAAAATGCGGCACCGGCGGCTCAGCCAAAGACGGAGAAATAATTATTCAGGGTGACCACCGCGACAAGATTGTTGCCATGCTTACCGAAAAGGGATACAAGGCCAAGAAAGCCGGAGGTTAAAAAAATATTGAAGTATCTTTGCAGCATCGCGGCAGCATTTGCCGTATTTATACCAATATTCAGCAAATGTTAGAACTCGGGAAATACAGTGACCTCACCGTTGTACGAAAGACACAAAACGGCATATATTTAAGCGACACATCAGGAAATGAAGTGCTTCTGCCGTACAAATTCACGCAGCATGAAATGTCGGTTGGCAGTAATATCAGGGTGTTCATTTATAAAGATTCCGAAGACCGCATCGTTGCCACAACTCAAATACCCAAGCTCCAACTCCATGAATTTGGTTTGCTGAAAGTAGAAACAGTGAATGAAGTCGGCGCTTTTCTTGACTGGGGCTTAGACAAAAATTTACTGGTTCCATTCCGGGAACAGGCCATGAAAATGGAAGAAGGCCGCTCCTACCTGATTTTCGTTTACCTCGATGAACAAACGCAGCGCCTTGCTGCAACTGCGAAACTTAACCGTTGCCTCGATAACAGCGAACTCACGGTAAATGTGGATGACGAAGTGGATTTAATTATTTGGAAACGCAGTGAACTGGGTGTAAAAGTGATTGTAAACCAAAGGCACGAAGGTCTTATTTTCAATAATGAATTTTTTGCAACTTTTAAAACAGGTGAATCGCTGAAAGGCTATGTAAAAGCCATCAGTGAAGACAATAAAATTGATATCCGGATTCAGAATTACGGGTTCAGCAATATAGAGCCCAACGCTCAAAAGATTCTTGAACGGTTGAATACAGAAGGTGGCTTTCTGCCGCTTACCGACAAAAGTGAACCTGAAGATATCAGCGCACGCTTAGAGATGAGTAAGAAAACATTCAAAAAAGCCATTGGCACTTTATACAAACAAAAGCAAATCCGTATTGAAGAAGACGGAATTTATCTGAACGAATCACAGAACTAAACTGAACGTATGAATTATTTGAAACACCTGATGTTTGTTATTGCCCTTTGCGGGATATTTGCGATGGACATGGCAGCGCAATGCAACGGCTACCCGTCGTTATGCGGCAAAAGATATAATGAGGTATCTTACCTTACCACACACAATGCTTACAATGCAGCAGAAAATAATTTTCAATTACCTAACCAGAATTTCGGAATCACCCGCCAGCTCAATGATGGAGTGCGTGCCCTGATGATAGACGTTCACAACTTGCTGGGAACAGCAGTTGTATATCACAGTGTGCCGATTCTTGGTACCGCAACTTTTGCCTCTGTGCTTAACGAAATAAAAACTTTTCTTGATAATAATCCTGATGAAGTGGTAACCATTATTCTGGAATCCTACGTGACATCATCCACCATTGAAACCTCGCTGACCGATGCCGGCCTGATGCCTTATGCTTTTGCAAAAGACACCTCAGCGGTATGGCCCACGCTTCAGGAGATGATTGACAGCGGGAAACGCCTCGTACTGTTTTCCGATGTAAACGACGGCACAGCCGGTCAGGACTGGTATTTGTATGTTTGGGATTATGCCGTTGAAACGCCATTCTCCATTACCGACATCAATCAGTTCGATTGTAGTTTTAACCGCGGTGATTCCACAAACGACCTGTTCATCCTCAATCATTTTATTTCAGACGCGGTTACAGGCACAGGAAGTACAAGCCAGGCTGCCGTTGCCAATGCCAATCCATTTCTAATAAACCGCGCCCAGCAATGCATGCAGTCAACAGGAAAATTACCCAATTTTGTAACTGTTGATTTTTACGAACTTGGTAATACACTTGACGCAGTTAACACGCTGAATGGCGTAAACACCGGAATTGAGTCGTTATCTGAAATCAATGACCTTGTGCATATCGCTCCAAATCCGGCTCACAGCGATGTGCAGGTTGAAATTGCGCAGTCAATAAGAGGTCCGTTTTCCTGTAAATGCTATTCCATTACCGGGGTAGTTTTACAACAACTGGATTCAGAGGACAGTCATATTTTTACGATACCAACAGATAATCTTGCCGATGGTATTTATATTGTTGAGATTCGCTCTACCACGGCAATTATTGCGAATAAAAAAATCGTAATCAATTAACCAAAACAAACGGCACTATGTCATGCACCATGTCAATCATCAATGATTATTATCCGATAGTAATCAGTACCTCTGCGGTATATGTATTTATTGTTCTGGGCATTCGTATTTTCGGCAAGAAGGAATTTGCCCAGCTTTCAGTAACCGACCTCGTTTTTGTTCTGCTCCTGAGCAACGCCGTGCAGAATGCCATGGTTGGAGCAAATTCAACATTGACAGGTGGTCTGGTGGCTGCCACAACCTTGTTCATCATAAATTTCGGATTCAAATATCTGATTTACAAATTTCCAAAATTCCAAAAATTAATAAGCGGCTCGCCCAAAATGCTTATCTATAAAGGAATTGTAAACGAAGCTAATGTAAGAGGCGCGCGCATTTCCATCAACGAGCTGGTAGAAACAGTAAGGGAGCACGGCGTTCATTCTATCAAAGATGTTGACCTCGCCATTCTGGAGCCCGACGGCAATATCAGTGTGCTGTCCAATGATTATAAGCAACGCACCATGCACATGCGCAAACGAAGAAAAAAAGTACTGACACAGGCTTAAAAGGAAGTTTATTATCCTTCGGCTATCTCGCTCAGTTCAAGCCATCGGTTGGTTTTATCTTCAATGGCCTTCATCATTTCACCTAATTTCACTGATGTTTCAATGACTTCATCATTACTCAGGCTGCCGGAACCGAGCAGCAGTTCCAGTCTTTTATATTCAGTCTCGAGTTGTTCAATATCGGCACCGAGCTGATCAAATTCCTTTTGTTCTTTGTACGAAAGTTTCTTTGCCCCCGATTTTTCGGTTTTCAGAATTTCCGGTTCATCTTTTTTTACCGCTTTTGCCTGCCTCTTTGCCTGACGTTCCAGTTTATCCCTATGTTCTCGGTATTGCGTATAATTGCCCGGAAAATCGCTCACGTTTCCGTCGCCTTCAAACACGAAGAGATGGTCCACAACTTTGTCCATGAAATAACGATCGTGCGAAACAATGATTACGCTGCCTGCAAAATCAGCGAGATATTCCTCGAACACATTCAAAGTAAGAATATCAAGGTCATTGGTAGGCTCATCCAGAATAAGCAGATTGGGATTTTTCATCAGCACCGTAGCCAGATACAGCCTTCGTTTCTCACCACCACTGAGTTTATAAACGAAAGAATGCTGCACTTCAGGTGGAAACATAAAATAATTCAAAAACGCCGAAACGCTCATGCGAACGCCGTTTCCGACAATCACCACCTCTGCAATTTCGCGCGCTACATCAATTACTTTCATCTGTTCGTTAAAACTCATACCATCCTGGCGGTAGTAACCGGGAACCACTGTTTCGCCCATATCCACCACACCGGAGTCGTAAGGTTCTTTACCGGTAAGCATATTCAGAAAGGTTGTTTTTCCGGTTCCGTTATTACCAATAACACCCACTTTTTCGTAACGGATAAAATTGTACGAAAATTTATCAAGGATTTTAATCGGACCGAAATTCTTCGTAAGATTTTTTATGTCAACAATCTTGGTTCCGAGTCGCGAGCCTTTAACATTAAGGTTTACAAGTTTATCATTCGCGCGTCCCACCGCCTGATCTTTCAATTCATAAAATGAATCGATGCGTGCTTTGGCTTTCCCGGTTCGTGCCGACGGTGTTCGCCGAATCCATTCCAATTCGCGGCGCAGCAGATTGCGCGCTTTCTCGGCATTCTGGTTTTCGTTGGTGATGCGTTCTTCACGCTTCTCAAGAAATTTTGTATAGTTTCCCGCGTAACGGAAAATTCTTTTGTTGTCTATTTCTATCACTTCGTTGCATACGCGGTCGAGAAAATACCGGTCGTGGGTAACCATCAGTAAGGTGATAGACGATTTTTTCAGATATTCCTCGAACCATTCAATCATCTCGAAATCGAGGTGATTGGTAGGCTCATCAAGAATCAACAGGTCGGGTTCGCGCACCAGAGCATTTGCCAGTGCAACTCTTTTGCGTTGTCCGCCGGAGAGCGTCCCCATTTTTTGGTCAAAGCCCGAAATCTTCAGTTTGCTTAAAATGCCTTTTATCGTAGCCTCGTAATTCCAGGCTTCCAGCTTATCCATTTTCTCGATTGAAGCCTGAAGCCTTCCTTTATCATCGGAACTGAGTGCTGTTTCATATTCCATGATAGCATCTATCACTTCGCCCGATGAAGAAAACACTTGCTGAAGAACCGTTTTGTTCTCATCGAATTCAGGATCCTGCTCCAGAAAACTTATCGTGATGTCTTTATGAAAGGTAACGGTACCGGTATCCGGTGTATCTTTTCCGCACAGAATGTTGAACAGCGTGGTTTTTCCCGCACCATTTTTCGCAACAAGCGCTATTTTCTGTTCTTTGGCCAGGAGAAAAGAAATATTCTCAAACAACACCAAATCGCCAAAAGCCTTGGAAACATTATCTATCTGAAGAAAACTAATCATGAGGTAAAATTCTCGGACAAAGGTAGCCAAAAGGCTTCATACAGTAAATAATTTCATTTATCAATATGTAAGCCGGATGAAAATGAATAACATATTGCAATTTTGTTTGGCTGACGGTTAATAATAGGTTACCTTTATCATGTTGTTAAAATATTAACAGTGACTGGAATTTTTCGTTGGTCAGATATCTGCATGCGTTCCCATAGAATTTCAATGCATTCAAAAACAATTTAAAGCATCTGCCATGGAATACAACATCAAGGATCTGATTGATATTCCCAAATTTCAAAAATTACTTGACCGGCATAATGATTGGAGAATACGCGCAAACTGGTCCCCTAGTTCCGCGTTAAGCTGACCCCCTT
>JBAXND010000030.1 GCA_037133915.1 Bacteroidota bacterium | reverse complement strand
GTCTGACCTTAGCTGAAACACATGCTATCGCATGCTTCGGCGGAACAGCTACCGTGACAGCAACTGCTACCGGTGGAAACGGTGTATTCACATATACTATTGACGGCATAGCTGCCACATCAAACGTATTCACAGTAACAGCTGGTTTACATACTGTAGTTGTAACTGACGGAAACGGTTGCTCGGCAACTGCCACAATCACCATCAACCAGAACAACGCTGTTGGTCTGACCTTAGCTGAAACACATGCTATCGCATGCTTCGGCGGAACAGCTACCGTGACAGCAACTGCTACCGGTGGAAACGGTGTATTCACATATACTATTGACGGCATAGCTGCCACATCAAACGTATTCACAGTAACAGCAGGTATACATACTGTAGTTGTAACTGACGGAAACGGTTGCTCGGCAACTGCTACAATCACCATCAACCAGGCAGCACAGCTTGTTGTGGCTATTACGCCTCAGGTTCCAGTGTGTAATAACGGAACTGCAACTATTACAGCAACTGTTAGTGGTGGAATTCCGCCATATTCCTACACAGTTAATGGAATAGCTTACAATTCAAATACATTTAATCTGCAGTCGGGTTCTTATACAATTATTGCAACTGATGCTAATGGTTGTACAGGAACTGGTACCGTTGCCTTCACCTGTGTTAACAATTGTCAGTTTACAACATTCACTCAGGGTGGATATGGTGCAACTCCTCATGGAAACAACCCCGGAGTATATGTACACAGCAATTTCAGCGGTGCTTTCCCGAGTGGTTTAGCAATTGGCTGCAACAGCAAACTCAAGCTCACAACTGCACAGGCTGTCACAGACTTCCTGCCTTCAGGTTCAACACCTGCAACCTTACCGGCCGGAACCTTAATCAATCCTGGTGGCACATACAACAACGTACTTGCCGGACAGCTTGTAGCTGCCATGCTTTCAGTTGGATTTGATATGTATGATCCTAACTTCTCACCGTCATCACAAAATCTTGGCAGCCTAACCATCTCAACAGGTACATTTACAGGATGGACAGCAGCACAGCTTATTGACAGTGCAAACCATTTCATTGGTGGCTGCGGCTCAGCTTATTCTGCATCACAGTATAATGCTGCTCTGACTGCCTTTAATGAGAACTTTGATAACGGTATTGTTAATAATGGATACTTGAACTGTCCTGATTATTGTCAGCTGCATCCTGTCAGCCTTACACTGGCTGTTACAACACCGGTAAACTGTAATGGAAGCAATGCAACTGTTACAGCCACAGCAACCGGCGGTAGTGCACCTTATCAATACAGTACAAACGGAACAAACTGGAGTACATCAAGCACATTCAGTCTCGCAGCCGGAACATATACAATATATGTGAAAGATGCTCAGGGTTGTACAAAAACAGCGACCATTACAGTCGTTCCTGCGGCATCTATCAGTCTTGCTCTCACAATTACACAGCCTATACTTTGCAGTGGTGGTACAGGTACTATCAAAGCAGTAGCAACGGGTGGCAATGGCTCATATATGTACAGTCTGAATGGCACCACATGGGGAATCAACAATATCTTTAACCTCCCTGCAGGCACTTACACTATCTATGCAAAATCAGGCAGCTGTACAACCAGCTCGCAGATAACCATAGATGAATCACAGGCGCTCCACATTACTATAGCAGTCATTACACCGATTGCATGTAATGGTGGTACAGCAACTGTTAAAGTAACTGCTACCGGCGGAATGGGTAATTACCAGTACAGTTCTAACGGAACAACATGGACGTCAAACAACGTATTCACTGTTCCTGCCGGAACTTATACGTTCTGGGCAAAGCATTGCACAAGCTATAAGTGCCAGACATGCAGCTGCCCGACCTCCTCTACTATTATAATCGCACAGCCTGCGGCTCTTAACCTCACAGCAGCAATCACTCCGATTGCATGTAATGGTGGATCTGCAACTATTACAGCTACCGCAACCGGTGGAACAGCTCCTTATCAGTTCAGCATCAACGGAACAACCTGGACTTCCAGCAATACATTTATTGTTGGCACAGGAAACTATACAGTTTATGTAAAGGATGCTAACGGCTGCACCAAGTCAAGCTGTATTCAGGTTACTCAGCCTGCTGCATTGAACCTCACGGCAGCAGTTACCACTCCGACAAACTGCAATGGCACCAACGCAACGGTAACTGCCACAGTAACCGGCGGAACTGCACCTTACCAGTACAGCACCAATGGAACAAGCTGGGCTTCGGCGAATACCTTCAGCCTTGCTGCCGGAACTTATACTATCTATGTTAAAGATGCAGCAGGTTGCACAAAGACCGCAACCGTTACTGTAGCTCCTGCAGCTTCAGTTAATCTTGCTCTGACCATCACCCAACCGATACTTTGCAGTGGAGGAACAGCAACTGTTAAAGCAGTAGCTACCGGTGGGAATGGCTCATACCAGTACAGCCTGAACGGCACCTCATGGGGCATCAACAATATTTTCAGCCTCCCGGCAGGTACTTACACTATTTATGCTAAATCAGGCAGCTGCACAACCAGCTCGCAGATTATCATAGATGAGTCACAGGCACTGCATATTTCTATAGCAGTAACTAATCCTATTGCCTGTAATGGCGGTACAGCCACAGTTACAGTTACAGCAACAGGTGGCATGGGTAATTATCAGTACAGCTCAAACGGTACAACATGGACAACAAACAACGTGTTCACATTACCGGCAGGCACTTATACACTTTGGGCAAGACATTGCACAAGTTATAAATGCCAGACCTGCACCTGCCCGACATCCGAAACTATAACCATTACACAGCCTGCAGCCATCAGTCTTACAACAGCCATCACAACACCGATTGCATGTAATGGCGGAAACGCTGCAGTTACAGCAACTGCAACCGGCGGAACAGCTCCTTACCAATACAGTATGAACGGAACAAACTGGAGTACCAACAATACTTTCAGCCTTGCTGCCGGTACCTATAATATTAAGGTTAAAGATGCTAATGGTTGTATGCAGTCATCATACATTACAATATCACAGCCTGCTGTAATCGGACTTTCACTTTCGGTAACCACTGCAATTACCTGCAACGGCGGAAGCGCTACTTTAACTGCAAGTGTCAGCGGTGGAACAGCACCATACCAATACAGCACCAATGGTACAAACTGGAGTTCAGCAAACACATTCTCACTTACAGCCGGAACATATACAATCTATGTTAAGGATGCAGGCGGATGCACCAAGAATTCCACGATAACCATTACACAGCCTGCTCCGATCAGCCTCAGCCTTGCGGTAACCACTCCGATACTTTGCGGTGGCGGTTCAGGTATTGTGACAGCTACAGCTACAGGTGGTTTAGCACCTTACAAATTCAGCCTTAATGGAACAACATGGACTACGAACAACACATTCAGCCTGACAGCCGGCACATATACAATTTATGTTAAGGATGCCAACAACTGTGTGAACAGTGGTCAGATTACCGTAACCCAGTCACAGGCGCTTAACGTCACCGCAGCTATTGTCACCCCGATATCATGCTACGGTGGTTATGCAAGTGTAAAAGTTACCGCAACCGGTGGTATGGGTAATTTCCAATACAGCCAGAACGGAACTACATGGGTTACTTCAAACATATTCTCACTGCCGGCAGGAACCTATACCCTTTGGGCAAGAACCTGCACCAGTGCGAAATGTCTGACCTGCAGCTGCCCGACATCCGTAACGATTACTATTACACAACCTGCAGCTGTGAATCTTGCGCTTGGCATTACAACACCTATCGCCTGCAACGGCGGCATGGCAACAGTAACTGCTACAGCTACCGGCGGAACAGCTCCTTACCAGTTCCGTTTGAACAGCGGCGCATGGGGTTCTGCAAATACCTTCAGTCTTGCTCCGGGTTCTTATACAATCTCGGTTAAAGATGCAAACGGTTGTGCAAAAACAGCCACCATTGCTATAACTCAGCCAGCTGCTCTTACAGCAATGACCGCAGTTGTTGGAACCAATGTTGACCTCACGGTAGGTGGCGGAACAGCTCCTTATACTTATCACTGGTCAAACGGCGCTACCACTCAGGATCTGACCGGTGTACCGGGAGGAACTTATTCTGTAGTTGTAACCGATGCCAACGGATGTACCGTAACTGCAACAGCAATCGTTGTTACATGTCCTTATGAAGTTGGTGATATGACTGCAAGTTGTGATGATCCGAACCTGCCGACTATCTGCGTGCCTTTGATTGCAGTGAACCCGCCGACACCCGGAACCATTGGTATGGACTATTGCATGACTTACGATCCTCAATTGATGACACCGACCGGTCAGGTAACTTTAGGTCCTGTTGTTCTGAACGGCTCACAGTACGCCAACTATTACATCAACGCTTCAACTATTCCGGGAACAGTTTGTGTAAGCATTTATTACACAAGTCAGGCACAGTATGGTGCACAATTCCAGGGAACAGGCGAAGTTGCATGCATAGGGTTTGTTCTTTCAGGAAATTATCCTGCAGGAACAACAGCGAACTTCTCAGTTGATACTACACTTGAAAGCTATGTTACTTCAACAGCATGGAAATGCGTTGATGACGGCTCATTCAATGTGACAAGTGATAATACACTGGAAGGCAGAATTATTCTGCATAACATTGACAGCAAACCATTGCGTTATGATGTAGCTCACCCGACCAACTATCTTGTGACCAACATCAGCGGAACAAACGGAAGCTGTGCAATGCAGCATGCCAATGTAAATGTTCCTGACGTGAACGGCAACTTCCTTTACAACATCGTCAACGGCACATCGGTTCAGCTTTCAAGGGACATCCCGAACAACAGCTGCCCGAGTGTTATGAATGTTATCAATGGCAATGACTGCTACTTCACAAGCATGGTGACCACGATGAACAACACATGGACACCGAATGCTTACCAGATTATTGCCATGGATGTGAACATGGACGGCGTTGTTTCAGCCGGTGACATCACACTGATGCAGAACAGAACTGTTCTCAGTATTTGTGAATTCCCACAGGCATGGAACTATCCGAATCCGATTAAGCCTTCAAAAGACTGGTTATTTGTAGATAATCATACAGTAACAACCAGCCCGGCTTATGTTATCAGCAGCTCCTACCCGATGAACGACGGACACGGATATTCAAGATACAGAGTTCCGGCAACTCCGACCTGTATGCCTGCGCCTGTTATCAACAACGGTTACTGCAGTATGGTTGACTCTGTACTTTACCACGCCATACTTCTCGGTGACGTTGACGCAAACTGGAACGGTAATACCACTCCTGTTGTGCTGAAATCAGAAAAAGACAAACTTGTTATTGATCTGAGTGCAGCAACAACTGATGGCAACAGCATGTACATTCCCGTAACGGTTGAATCTGCTGATAATGTTACCGCTGTTGACTTTGATATGGACTATAACCAGTCTGTACTCACATTCAACACCATTCGCAATGCAAACAATGAGATGAGCCCGGTATTCAATAATCTGAATAACGACAGGCTGATGTTCACTTCCTACAGTATGAATGCAGCCGGTTCTAAATTCAGCACTGCACCGTTTATTGTTCAGTTCACATCATCAAATAACGTAATCACATCGGCCGACCTTGGTACTATCAGCGCATACATCAACGGTCAGGCTGTTATTACCGAAGTTCGCGGAACAGCAAATGTTCAAACCGCTGCTGTTGCCGATATCAAACCGGTAACACCGAATGTGATTATCTATCCGAACCCAATCTCTGAAGAAATGACCGTTCTTTATACCGACGGCATCAATCGGATTGAAGTTTATGATGTAACAGGAAAACTGCTGCTTCAAACGAATTATGACAAACTCCAGAAAGTTGAATTAGACGTTACAACACTTGCACATGGCATTTATGCTGTCAAGATTAACGGAAACATTATCCGCACCGTTGTAAAATAAATTTCAACAGTTCCTATAAAAGAGGCAGCCTTTTCGGTTGCCTCTTTTTTTTGCAGCCGCCCAAAATAGTCCTAACTTTGCAAAAAATCATTCTCATGAGAACCTGCTTTCTGATATTCGTCTCCGTATTTCTATGCTTCAATTTTGAAATAAATGCTCAGACAATCCTCCTTGGTCCGCAGCCTTTCAATTCTGATGTGCTCACTCACGGCAGTTCCGCGCCTACCACTGCCTGGTTCGCCCCCAGTTCAAACACCGCTATCAGTTATGTTGCAAGCGGAGGAAATCCGGGCGGATATGCAGGTTATTCAAGTTCATGGAACAGTTACTGGGGTAATTTTTTACGGCTGCCGCAGGTCAATTGCACAGGAAGAGACACCGTTGTTCTGTCATTCGATTTTTGCAACTCCTATTTTGCAGCACAGCCCAATGATCAGATTCGATTCTACCTATGGGATCAGGGAGGAAGTGCCTACCACAATGATGTAAGCAGTGTTAAAATAAATGGTGTGGAAAGCATGGTGAATTTTGGTGCAAACGGTTACGGATTTAGATTTAATGTTGCCCTTACCTGGGCAAGAGTAGAGGTAAAATACTTTCTTTCCAATGTAACGAATAAGTCGAATGTGCTGTTCTACATTGAACCCAGCTGCGGCTATAATAATTCGAATGTCTATTTTGTGAAGTTTGATAATATACAGGTGGCAACGGTTGCAGCACCTGTTGCGCCAAATGTTACAGGACACACAAATGATACCGCTGTTTGTGCAGGCAGTATGCTGAAATTAAAAGTTCATGCAAGCGGCACCGCCCCTCTTTCATTCACATGGAAGAGAAACGGCACATCAATAGGAACATTCAGCGACAGCACTCTAAGCATCCCAAATACCGGTCCGTTAAATGCAGGTACATATCGCTGCATAGTTACCAATAGCCTTGGTTCAGATTCTACGTCATTGATAAATGTAAGCGTAAACACAGCTCCCACAGCAATGATGCTTACACCTGACACTGCCATCTGCGAAGGCAGCAATGCATTTCTGAGAGCACACATCAATAGTTTTACTCCTATGAATCTGGGTTGGTACTTCAATAATGTATTTCAATCTGCGGCAACCGACAGCGTGTATACTATTACGAATGCACTGCCTGCACAAAACGGCCACTATTATATAAATGCAATAAATGCCTGCGGAAGCTCATTCAGTGATACGATTTCCCTTACTATAAATCCGCGCCCTGTGCCCTTCATTGGCAACGATACCATGGTTTGTTCCGGCTCATCCATTCTTCTGGATGCCGGTGCCGATTATTCACAATACAACTGGTCAACCGGAAGCAATCTGGAATTTATAACCGCCGACACCAATGGCTTTGGGACTGGTATTCGGACATACACAGTTACTGTGACCAACAATAATCAGTGTACCGGAAGTGCAGGCATTGATATTAATTTTGATATTTGTTCGGGAGTAACTGAAGAATACAGCAACCGCAATTTCAGTGTATATCCGAATCCTGCTAAAGAAATAATTTCTATTCATTTTGACGATGGTATCAGCACCATCGAAGTGTTTGATGCAACAGGACACCTGCTCATTTCCAAAAATTATCAACAGGCACATTATACCGACCTTGATATTTCGGCACTCACTTCGGGCATTTTCACAATACGGATAAATAAAATAATTATCCAGAAGATCATTAAATGATGCCGCCATTTTCTATGAAATAATTTATTAGATGAAGCTGATAAATTGATTGCACGACCAGAGATTTATCACGTTTCAAATGCCTGCCTTTAATTTTCCTACCTTTGCATAGAAATGAAAAGAGCTGCACTTTTTATATTCTATATTCTCATCGCACAGTTTCTGTTCGCGCAGAATTATACACAGACCATCCGAGGTACAATAGTGGATAAAAACTCTCAGATGCCATTACCGGGAGCCGCAGTAGTGCTGATTAACAGCAATCCTTTGCGTGGTGCGGTTGCCGACAGCAACGGTCGTTTCAGACTTGAAAAGGTACCCATCGGAAGAGCCGGAATTAAAATAAGCTACATTGGCTATAACGACATTTTACTGAATAATCTAGAGCTGAATGCCGCCCATGAACTCATCCTGAATATTGGGATGGAGGAGCGTATTTATGCAGGTAAGGAAGTGGTGATATCTGCGGAAAGCGACAAATCATCATCTATAAATCGAATGGCCGCCGTAAGCGCACGTACATTCACCATTGAAGAAAGTGACAAATACGCAGGAGCGCGCAGCGATGTAGCACGTATGGCTTCAAATTTTGCGGGCGTGACAGGAAATAACGACAGCCGCAACGACATTGTAATACGCGGCAATACGCCGTCGGGGCTGCTGTGGCGCGTTGATGGCGTTGACATTCCAAATCCAAACCACTTTGCGGGATTCGGTACAACCGGTGGTCCCATCAGTATTCTGCGAAATAATCTGCTATCCAATTCTGATTTCATCACGGCTGCTTTCCCGGCTGAATACGGTAATGCAATTTCCGGTGTATTCGATTTAAAGATGATAAACGGCAATGATGAACACCATGAATTTATGGGACAGGTTGCATTTAACGGTATTGAGCTGAGTGCCGAAGGTCCGCTGAATAAAAAAACAGCTGCGTCCTACATTTTAAATTACCGCTATTCAACCCTCGATGTTTTCAGTAAAATGGGCATTCAGCTGGGAACCGGACAGGGCATTCCCAAATACCAGGATGTGCTTTTCAAAATAAATATCCCGCGTACAAAAATCGGAAGCTTTACGCTGTTTGGATTTGGAGGACTAAGCGAGATTTCCTTCCTCGACAGTAAAAAAGACACTACTAAAGAAAAAATAGACTTCTACGGATCAGAAGGCTGGGACCTCACTAACTTCTCAAATCAGGCAGTAACGGGACTTTCACATACTTACATCATAAACTCGAGCACGTATACTAAAACAATCATTGCCGCTACTTACCATGGTTTTCGCACCTTAAAAGATTCCGTAACACCCGGACTCATTGCCATCACGCCTTACCAGCGCAGCAACCTCATTGAATGCCGGCTGAGTGCTTCCTTCTTCATTAATAAGAAATTCAGTGCAAGGCATAACCTTCGAACAGGATTTGAATTTTCAGATATTTCACTCAATCTGAACGACAGTATTTATAAAAAAAACGTCAACCGCTTTACGCAGAAAAATGATTTCTCGGGATTTCAATACCTGCTTCAACCTTATGTGGAATGGCAGTTTAGATTACGGGAAAATATTGTTCTGAATACGGGAATTCACGGGCAATACCTCACCAATACGCAGTCATGGTCGGCAGAACCGCGCATTTCATTGAAATGGAATTTCATGCCCACACAATCTTTTGGAATAGGTTACGGAATGCACAGCCAGCTGGCAACACCAACGGTTTTTTACAATCAGGTTGAACTTATCGACGGTTCGTATCATCGCACGAATACCAATCTTGATTTTATCCGCAGTCATCATTTTGCATTTTCATATGACTGGAGCATTACCGAAAATACGCGTCTGAAAACGGAACTTTATTATCAGTATATCTACAATGTGCCTGTAAATAAAATGCAGCACGACAGTTATTCGCTGCTCAATCAGGGTGCAAATTTTGAAGTGTTTTCGCCCGACACTTTAATCAATTCGGGAAGCGGTCGTAACTATGGCGCAGAGCTGACTCTGGAGCGATTCATGAGCCGCGGATTCTATTATCTGGGAACGGTCAGCCTGTTCGAATCAAAATACCGCGGAAGCGATAACGTGGAACGCAATACTGCCTTTAACAGCAATTACATTGTCAATATGCTGGCAGGTAAAGAATTCAATCTCAAATTCAGAAAAAAGAAAGAAGAAAAACGCAAAAAATCATTTACTGTCAATTTAAAAACTACGCTCAGTGGGGGGCAACGCTATTCACCGATAAATACCGATGAGTCAATGGCCGCTAAAAAGCCTGTTTATATTGACGAACTGGCTTATTCAAAACAATTCCCGTATTACAATCGCACGGATCTGAAACTCATTTACAAAATGAACGGCAAAAGAATCACCGTCGAATGGTCACTGGAAATAACGAATATTTTTAATCAGAAAAATGTCTATACCCAAACATTCAATCATAAAACCGGCGAAACTTATTTCACCTACCAACTTGGCAGAATGATAATTCCGCAGTACCGAATAATCTTTTAACCGGTTTTTCTCAGAAAGAACAATTCAGAAATATTTCATACCCCGGACTTACCTTTTCCGCTTTAATTATATTAAGACTTCGCATATCAAGCAATTCGTTCATCATTTTTCCATGTAAGTTACATATAACCCGACTCAGTAATTATATTAATATGCTTATTATCAACTGCTCCATCATTCCATTTGTTATAAATCAATTTTATTGATTCGCAAAAACGCGGAAAAGTTTCGGAAATTGATTATTTTTGCACGTTATCACAAATCGGCAAGTCGATGTTTTTATAAATGCCTGATTTAATACTAATTATCTACTCTATATTGAATAAATTTAAACTATAACACGTTGAAAACACTACGCAACCCTGAAGCCGTTTATGGCCTCAACTTTACTCAGAACCAGATAGACGACGCAAGGATAAACAACAAAATACTGACACTTGATCTGGAAACAAGTCATATTTGCAACTACAGGTGTATCTATTGTTATAACGATTCCGGCAAAAAACTGAGTAACGAACTTACTACAGCAGAGCTGAAAGACGTAGTTTTACAAGGAAAACAATGCGGTGCAAAGAACGTCAGCATCATTGGAGGCGGCGAACCATTTCTGCATAAAGATATCATGGAAATTGTGCGCTACATCCATTCACTGGGCATGGAGCAGGATATTTTCACCAACGGTACCGTAATGACACGCGAACTGGCCGACGAACTGCTCTCGATGAACGTTCAGCTCGTGGTTAAACTCAACAGCCTTAAACCTGATGTTCAGGATTTTCTGGCAGGCATGAAGGGCGCCGGAGATTACATCAAAAAAGCGCTCGAAATACTTCAGGAATCCGGTTTTGCAGAAAAAAACCTGCTGGGTGTGGAATCCATTATCTGCAAACAGAATTATGATGAGATACCGGAAATGTGGCAATGGGCCCGCGACCGCAACATCATCCCCTACTTTGAAATGATTACCTTTCAGGGAAGAGCCAAAGGGCACGACCTGAATGTGAAGATAGAAGACCTTCAGGCACTGTTCGAACGTCTGCTTAAAATTGATGAAGAAAAATACGGTTATACCTGGAATCCCCATCCTCCCATTGCCGGTCTGAGCTGTAAAAGGCATCTGTATAACGTTGTAATTGCGTCCAACGGCTATGTGTATCCCTGTGTGGGCGTCAATATCAAACTGGGAAATATCAGGCACGATAAATTAGGCGACATCATCAGACAATCACCCATTTTAAAATCACTGCGCCAGATTGACGAGCACATTCACGGCAGTTGCAAATCCTGCAACATGAATATGGAATGTTACGGCTGTCGCGGCATGGCATATCACCTCACAGGCGATTGCTTTGCATCGGATCCGTTATGTTGGCACAACGAGAAGCAAATAAGCATTCAGGATGACGGAACAATTAAAGCACCTAAAAATATTTAACCGATGAAATACGCACTGGTAACAGGTGGTTCAAGAGGTATAGGCAAAGCAATTTGCCTTCAGCTGGGCAGCATGGGATATCACGTACTTGTAAATTATGTGTCCAATAAAGCAGAAGCTGAAGATACCCTCACACAATTGCAAAATGCAGGCTGCACGGGCGAATTGATGCCCTTTAATGTTGCCGTACAGGATGAATTTGAACAGGCGATTGAGGCATGGTACACAGCCCATCCCGATGCGTATATTGAAGTGCTGGTGAACAACGCAGGAATACGCCGCGATGCACTGATGATGTGGATGAAGAATGAAGAATGGTTTGATGTAATGAACACCAACCTGAACGGCTTCTTCTACATTACCCGTCGTTTGCTTAAAGATATGCTGGTGAACAAATACGGGCGCATTGTAAATGTAGTTTCCCTTTCGGGAATAAAAGGGCTTCCGGGCCAGGTAAATTATTCGGCAGCAAAAGCAGCCGTGATAGGCGCTACCAAAGCACTTGCTCAGGAAGTAGGCAAAAAGAATGTTACTGTAAATGCCGTAGCTCCGGGATTTATCCGCACGGATATGACCAAAGATTTTGACGAGAATCAGGTTAAAGCAATGATACCGGTAGCACGGTTTGGCAAACCCGAAGAAGTGGCAGCCGTTGTTGGTTTTCTGGCATCGCCGCAGGCATCGTATGTTACAGGTGAAGTGATTTCGGTGAATGGTGGACTTCACACGTAAGTCGTAAGTCGTGAGTCGTAAGTCGTGAGTTGTGAGTTGAATTTGAAAGTTAAAATATTATTCATTGTTCATTATTAATTATTAATTGTTTGGTATGAACAGGGTTGTGATAACAGGCACGGGCATATATTCGTGCATTGGAAAAAATCTTGAAGAAGTAAAAGAATCGCTTTACTTAGGGAAATCGGGCATTGGCGTTGATCAGAAACGTAAAGAGATGGGCTTTCGCTCTTCACTTACAGGTGTGCTTGAAGCGCCCAACCTGAAAGGGATGCTCGACCGCCGCATGCGCGTAGGTCTTGCGGAACAGGGTGAATATGCCTTTCTGAGTACGCTTGAAGCGATGAAAGAGGCAGGTCTGGACCAGTCGTATTTTGATACGCATGAAGCAGGCGTTATTTTTGGCAACGACAGTTCTGCGCTGGCCGTTATAAAGTCGACAGACATTGTGCGCGAGAAAAAAGACACCATGCTGTTGGGTTCGGGCTATATTTTTCAGTCGATGAACTCTACCGTAACGATGAATCTTTCGGTAATCTTCAAACTTCGCGGCATCAACTTCACCGTGAGCGCTGCCTGTGCAAGTGGTTCACATGCACTGGGTATGGGTTATCTGATGATTAAAACCGGTCTTCAGGATATGGTTGTGTGCGGCGGCGCCCAGGAAGTGAATGAGTATTCCATGGGCAGTTTTGATGCACTCAGCGCATTCTCAATGCTTGAATCCGACCCCCACAGAGCATCGCGTCCATTTGACAAGAGCCGTGACGGCTTGGTGCCTAGTGGTGGCGCAGCAACAGTTATTCTCGAAAGTTACGAATCGGCCATAAAACGCGGTGCTCCGATTTTAGGTGAGATTATCGGTTACGGATTTTCGTCCAACGGCGAGCACATCTCACAATCGGCGGTCGACGGTCTTACACGCGCCATGAAAAGCGCATTCAAAGATGCAGGTATAGACCCTTCGGAAGTAGATTATATTAATGCACATGCCACCTCAACACCGCATGGCGACATGAGCGAAGCGGTGGCAATTGATAATATTTTCGGTGAGAACAAACCCTATGTGAGCTCTACCAAATCCATGACCGGCCACGAGTGCTGGATGGCGGGGGCAAGTGAAATCGTGTACTCTTTGCTGATGATGAAAAATAATTTCATTGCTCCAAATCTCAATTTTGAAACACCTGATGAGTTTTCAGCAAAACTAAATATTAACCCTAAGACGGTTGAGAAAGAATTTGATGTATTTTTGTCTAATTCTTTTGGATTCGGCGGAACGAATTCTTCCCTTCTTATCCGAAAAGTAAAATAAACTCCATTATTAAAAAAAAATACGCGTGCCCATGACTAAAGAAGATGTACTCAAAAAGATTAATGAATTTCTGATTGAAGAATTCGAATTGCAGGAAGAACAACTGGTTCCCGAAGCTTTACTGAAAAACGATTTAGGCATTGACAGCCTTGATTTTGTTGATATTATCGTCATTATTGAAAAGAACTTCGGCTTTAAAGTTAAAGGTGAAGAAATGATTAACGTGAAGACATTACAGGATTTCTACGATTACGTAATTGAACGCGTTAAAACAGAGTAGTCCCAGAAATAATTACAGCTCGGGAGGAAACTGATGAATCAATGGAAAGGACAAACCCGCGGCGGAATTACCGGATACCGGATTTTCGTATTTTTTATCCGCACTTTTGGACTTTCGTTCTCGTACTTTTTTCTGAAAATTGTTGCCGTTTACTTTCTTTTTTCGTCGGGTGAAGCCCATAAGGCATCCTATAATTATTACCGCACCGGACTCAAACGCGGAAAAATCAAGGCATATTTCAACGTATATTCCAATTATGTTGCTTTTGGCAAAGTGCTGGTAGACCGCATTGCCGTGCTTTCCGGATTTGTAAAAAAGTACACGTATGACTTCGACGGCGAGCACCATTTACGCAAAATGGTTGAAGACAAAACGGGCGGAATACTCGTAAATGCACACGTTGGAAATTGGGAAATCGCCGGACAGCTTCTCGAACGCCTCAATACGCGAATCAATGTTCTGATGTTCGACGCCGAACATGAAAAAATCAAACAATATATGAGCGGCGTTCTGGTGAACAAAAATGTAAATATCATCGTAATAAAAGATGGCATCTCACACCTTGAAAAAATAAAAGAAGCACTTGAAAATAAAGAGATTATTGCTATGAATGGCGACCGCTTCTTTGAAGGAAATAAAGTAATTTCATGCTCATTTCTGGGGAAGGAAGCATTATTCCCCGTAGGTCCGTTCTATATGGCCGGCAAATACAAGGTGCCCGTTACATACGCTTTCGCGATGAAAGAAAGCAAAACACATTACCATTTTTACGCCACGCCGCCACGCTGGATTGAAAACTTCAATCAGCTTAAAGAGCGCGATAACAGCCTGAAAAAGGTAGTAACTGAATATGCCGCCGAGCTGGAGCGCATTGTTAAGCGTTATCCCAATCAGTGGTTCAACTTTTATGATTTCTGGAGACATACACAATGATAAAACGACTGCTTTTTGTTTCTGCAAATAAACTCACGATTCCCTATCCTGTGTATCCGCTTGCATTGGCATATCTTAAAACATATCTCGAACAAAAACTTCCTGACCTCGAAGTAAAAATGTTCGACTTTAACCTTGCCGATATTGAAGCATATATTAATTTTCAGCAGGAGTTCAAACCCGATTACATAGCCGTTTCACTGCGTAATATCGATGGCGTAAATTCATATGACCCGGTAAATTTTATCAGCAGCTATAAAACAATTATAGAAAAGACCGATAAAAGCAGGGGCACAAAAGTTGTGATTGGCGGCGCCGGATTTTCGATTTTTCCTGAAAAATTATTTGACCGGCTCAATCCCGATTACGGAATTTCGGGCGAAGGCGAAGAAAGTCTGTATCTCCTTATTGACGGGCTTAACAACAACAAAGTTGTGAATGATATTCCCGGTCTCATCTTCAGAAAAGATGGGGCTGTACATATGAATCCCCGCAAGAACTGCTTCAGCGGTATGGATCTGCATTTCGACGATGCACTGGTTGATTACTACTGGAAAAAAAGCGGTATGCTTAACATCCAGACCAAACGCGGTTGTCCGTTCAATTGCATTTATTGCACCTACCCGGTAATTGAAGGCCGGCAGGTGCGCAAACTCGACACCGACACCATAATACATACGCTTAAAGATCTCAATTCCCGTAAAGGTATAAACTACGTTTTCTTTACTGATTCCGTTTTTAATATTGACAACGATTACAATGCAGATCTCGCCGAAAAGATTATCAGCAACGATATAAAATTGAACTGGGGCGCTTATTTTTATCCAAAAGGACTCACCTCCGATTTGCTCAAATTACTTAAACGCTCGGGACTCATGCATATTGAGTTCGGAACAGAATCAATCTGCGACGAAACACTTGTCAAATACGGAAAACACTTCACCGTAGAAGATATTATCACACAATCAGAGCTCTGTTTCAAAGAAGATATTTTTTACGCGCATTTCCTGATTCTCGGTGGCTACGGAGAAACAGATGCCACCATTGATGACACCTTCAGAAACAGCATGAGAATTGAACATTCGGTATTCTTTCCGTACGTAGGTATGCGCATTTATCCAGGAACAAAATTATATAATTATGCACTGGCCGAAGGAAAGATCAGTGCCGACGATGAACTCATCGAACCTAAATATTATATCTCCGATAAAATAACACAATCAACACTTAAGGAAAGAGCAGAAAAAACTGGAAAAAGATGGGCGTTTCCCGATGAAGATATAAGTTCCATTGTAAGCAGAATGCGAAACCTGCGGAATAAAAAAGGTCCGCTGTGGGAATATATGCTGAAATAGAGTCGAGAGCCGCCTGTCCGAATTTGGCGGATAAGTCGAGAGTCGTAAGTAAAAAGTCGAAAGTTGAATGACTTTATGAACTTTACAAACTTTATAAATTTTAGGAACTTTATAAACTTAAAAAAAAAGTGATATGATAGCTCGCGACGAACAGATACTGAACCTTATTCCGCAAAGGCCTCCTATCGTCATGATTGATAAATTCTTTTCGGCAGCGGATGGAAAAACCATGACCGGACTGACCGTCAAGACATCAAACATTTTTGTTGAAGACGGATTCTTACGCGAACCCGGACTCATTGAAAATATTGCACAGTCGGCAGCAGCAGGCGTTGGTTACGTTTATAGCAACAGCGGAAAGCCCATTCCGCTGGGATTTATCGGCGCAGTTAAAAATCTGAAGGTTTACTCACTTCCGGCGGTAGGTGATGAATTGGTAACCGACGTAAAAATTGAGCATGAAGTTTTTGAGATTACGATGATCAGCAGCCGCATCCATTCCAATGAAAAGCTGGTAGCGGAATGCGAGATGAAAATATATCTGCAGCCCTCACAATAGCAGCGATTCAGGAACATCTGCCTATTTATATACTCTCGGAATATAGCATGAAGTAAATCAGTTTTCAGGACTAAAATTTCATCGCAATATTATTTATATTTGCATTCCTTAAAAAACATGTCGTTATGGAAAAACCAAAATATCCCGGGCTCAAAGAAGAATCAGGAAAAGTTGATTATAATTTTCGGATTCTGCATTATGAGCTGGACGAAAATGGAAATTACTACAGCGAAATGCGCAACAACTGGGGTCATAAGGAAGTTACCAATCAGGGTTCCTGGGACACCGTTTTTGAAAAAATGGAAATTGCCCGTCAGGATTACCTCACAGGGAAGGTGACACCCCTTGTATTTCATATGGAGCGCTGCATGATGGACGTCAGCCTGCTTTCCAAATTTGTTGGTTTTTCCAAATTCAGAATAAGAAGACACCTGAAACCTAAAGTATGGAACAAACTAAGTCCGGAAGTTAAAGCTAAATATGCTGAAGCTTTTGAGTGCACCATGGACCAGCTTGTCAATTTGTAATTTTACTAAAGAAATCAGAACAGATGAAACTTGATTTTGTACACAGCCAGGCATCGCATTGTGAAACCGGTGCGACAAAAAATATGCTCCGCTATTTTGGAATTGACATGTCGGAACCCATGACGTATGGAATTGGCGCCGGACTGTACTTTGCGCATTTACCGATGCTCAAAATGAATCACATTCCGGTAACGACTTTCCGGACACTTCCCGGTCTGGTATTTTCAAGAGCATGTAAAAATCTGGGGGTTGAATACGAGAAAAAGACATTCAAAGACCCCAAAAAAGCTATGAGTGAACTCGACAGAATACTTGAACAAGGTCTTCCCGTCGGGTTACAGGTAGGTGTGTATCATCTTCCGTTCTTTCCTCCCGAATTCCGCATGCATTACAACATGCACAACATGTCGGTTATCGGAAAAGAAGACGACACGTATTTTATAAGCGATCCGATGATGGAGCAGATCGTAACAATTACTTACGAAGATCTGATGCGTGTGCGTTACGCAAAAGGACCTTTTGCACCTGAAGGTAAAATGTACTACATCACCAAAGCGCCTCAGGGCACCATCGATTTCAGAAAACCCATTGTAACCGGTATAAAAAAATCGCTTTTTGAAATGACCGGGCAGTATTTCTGGATGATTGGCGTATTCGGCATTCGGTTTCTGGCACGCAGACTGCGTACATGGCCCGATAAAGTCGGTGAAAAGAGAGCCACTCAATACCTGGTACAGCTAATTCAAATGCTGGAAGAAATTGGTACCGGCGGTGCCGGTTATCGCTATATATTCGGAGCGTTCCTGCGCGAATCGTCTGAAGTATTGCAGCAGGACTGGTTGTTGCCCGTATCGGTAGAAATGGGAGAAGTAGCATCACGCTGGCGCGAATTTTCGCACACCGGGGCACATTTTATTAAACATCACACCGATGCCCCGAAGACGTTTAATCTCCTTGCGGATATGCTCCTTGACATCGCCGACCGTGAAGCTTCCGTTTATAAAAAGCTTAAAAAAATATCTCTGTAATGAGAACTCAGGAGCCATTAATTGAAATTGTTAACCTTTCTAAAACCTATAAAGGGAACAAAGAACCGGCAGTCAACGGCATTACCCTCACAATAAACGGCGGTGAGATTTTTGGTTTGCTCGGCCCTAATGGCGCGGGAAAAACAACCACCATCTCTATTTTATGCGGACTGTTCCCTCCTACCAGCGGTGATATCTACATTGATCATCACAGTATCAAAACAGAAAAAGAAGAAATAAAAAAAGTAATCGGTGTAGTGCCGCAAGACATTGCATTGTATCCCAATCTTACTGCTCGCGAAAACCTGCGCTTTATCGGAAACATGTATGGATTGCGCGGCACGGCTCTTAAAAAACGCATTGATGATGGCCTTGAACGGCACGGGCTGACCGATAGCGCTGGAAAGCGGCTTGCTACCTATTCGGGAGGTATGAAACGCAGGATTAACCTCATCGCGGGCATTTTACACAATCCTAAAATACTATTCCTTGATGAGCCTACTGCCGGCGTTGACGTGCAGTCGCGCAGTGTAATTATGGATCACCTGCTCGATTTGAATCGCCACGGCATGACTATCATTTACACCTCACATTACATGGAGGAAGCCGAAAATCTGTGTTCACGAGTGGGCATTATTGATAATGGAAAAATAATATCAACGGGCATTCCGCGACAGCTTATCGACAAAACGCCCGGCTGCGCTACACTCGAAGACTATTTTATTAAACTTACCGGAAGAGCCCTCAGGGACGGTTAATACACATACCATGTTCAAACTATTAGCATCTATAAGAAAAGAAATAAGGCTTTTAGTACGCGACCGATCGGGAATGATAACCCTTTTCGTGATGCCCGTGCTGTTGGTTTTTATCATTACCATGATAGAAGACAGCGCCATCAACATCCTCACCGACAAACAAATTTCGCTGCTGTATGTTGATAACGACCACGACAGTCTGGGTATCTCTATTGACCGAACCCTTAATAATACCAACGCGTTTACGGTCGTTAAAGAAATGAACGGGCAGAAAATCACCGCTGAAAAAGCCCGGGACCTGGTTGCCAAAGGCGACTTTGCCGCTGCGGTCATCATCCCGAAAGGTTCCACCGACACGCTTCGCAGCAATGCACGAGCCGTAGTAAAAAAATCATTCGTTGATCTGGGAATGATAAAAGACACAAATTTTGATAAGCATTACGACTCGGTTCAAATGCTGTTATTATTTGACCCTGCGGCCAAAATGGCGGTAAAAGCTATTGTTGCCGGTGCTGTTGGGCAAAGCGCCTACATGACCGAATCGCGCATGGTATATCAAACCTATTCTGAATTTCTTTCGAAAATGATGCCTGATGGAAAATCGCTTTCTATTGATTACCCTGATATGATAAGCTTTAAAAAAGAATTTGCATCAACTCGCGAAGCTGAAATTTTGCCCAATACCACGCAGCATAATGTGCCGGCATGGACACTTTTCTGTATGTTTTTTATTGTGTTACCGCTGTCAGGAAGTATTATTCAGGAAAAAGGTGAAGGCGCTTACCTGCGTCTTAAAACGATGCCGAATACGCTCGTGGTTTCCTTTCTGGGTAAACTCATTGTTTATTTTCTGGTGTGCATCATTCAGGTACTGATTCTCTTTTCAATTGGTGTATACCTTATTCAATATGTTAATCTTCCGGCATTACAACTGGGTTCGCATCCGATGGCACTTATAACGACCATCATGGTTTCTGCATTTGCAGCCGTGGGATTCGGTGTGATGATAGGAACACTTTCAACTACTTATCAGCAAGCTGCAGCTTTTGGAACCGGCATTGTAATTATTATGTCTGCTATTGGCGGTTTGTGGATGCCCATTTATATGATGCCTCAGGCGATGATAGACATCAGCGGATTTTCACCCTTAAACTGGGCGCTAAAGGCCTATTACGCCATCTTTTTACGTGACGCAGGCTTATCAGCAGTTCTCAAAGACACGTTCAGACTATTCCTGTTCGGGGCAGGCTCATTTTCTGTTGCACTAATTTATCAACGGTTTAAAGCAATAAAATAATTTGTTTCTGATAAAGGGGAAGAACCTTTATTACAATTGTTTACCACGAGTATATGCGTTCTGATAAAACTATTTTATGGAAGACGAAAAATACCCGGGACTAAAAATCACCCCGGAATATCCTGAAGGCTCCTATGATTGGGCATTATTATATTATAATCTGGATGAAAGCGGCGATTTCAGTACGGTTATGACCGCCAATCATATGGAACGATTGATTCCCTTAAAAGAGCATTGGGAAAATATTTATGACCGCGTCCAGATTGCAAAACGAAAAGTATTGAACGGTGAAGCCAGTCCGCTGCTTTATTTCATGGAACGAACCGTAATGGACCTGACGATATTATCAGGCTATGCCGACATCGCGAAATGGAAAGTAAAAAGACATATGAAACCAAAGGTTTTTAAGAATCTCAATACGGCAGTACTCGAAAAATATGCCGCCGCTTTTGGAATCAGTATTGATGAACTTTTAAGTATCAAATAATAAAAAGAAAGACCTACGTATGCTCCTCGACGGTTATCAGCACGAAGTTCATTCGCATTGCGAAACAGGTTCCATACTCAATGTTTTGCGCTACAATGGAATCCAGTTATCAGAGCCCATGATTTTCGGAATCGGTTCAGGAATCTCTTTTGTTTACCTGCCTTTTGTGAAAATTAATCATGTTCCAATCTCAGCTTTCAGGCGCTTACCCGGCAAAATATTTTCACGCGTTTGCAAACAGCTGGATATTGAATTTGAGTTAAAAACTTACAGCAATCCCGCTAAGGCGATGGATGAATTAGACCGGGTTCTTGACAAAGGAATCCCTGCCAATCTTCAGGTAGGCGTTTACCATCTGAATTATTTTCCACCCGAAGGCCGCCTGCATTATAATATCCATACGATGTCGGTGGTAGGTAAAGAAAATGGAGACTATCTGGTAAGCGACAGTATTTTTGACGGGATACAGAAAGTTCCTTACGAAGAAATGAAGCGCGTGCGTTATGCTCCCGGCGCTTTTACACCTCACGGTAAAATGTATTGGATAACCAAAGTCCCCGAAAACATCGACCTGCACCAGCCTATAGTAAACGGTATAAAAATTTCGGTCAGGGAAATGATTGGCTATTATTTCTGGCTGATAGGAACAAAAGGAATACGGTATTTTTCAGACAGCTTTCGTAAATGGCCCGAAAAACTGGGAGAAAAAACGTCGAGACAATATTTGCTTCAGCAAATTCAAATGCTTGAAATAGCCGGTACGGGCGGCTCCGGATACCGATATATTTACGGTGCATTTCTTAAAGAATCGGCAGCGATTCTTAAACAAGACTGGATTAATGATGTTGCAGTTGAAATGGGTCAGGTTGGTAACAGATGGCGCGAGTTCAGCCATATTGCTGCACAGTATATCAAAACCCGGGAGAACTTCCATAACTCCTTCAACGAAATGGCAGATATTCTGCTCGACATTTCAGATAAAGAACATGCCATTTTTTATAAGCTCAAAAAAGTATCACAATAGAAATTCCATCGCCCCATTTATTATTGCATAACTTTGCCGCTTATAAGAAAAAACACACAAAAGAAACAATGGAATTATCAGAAAGAATTAGTATTAAAGTGCGCTTTAATGAAGTTGACTCATTAAAAATTGTATGGCATGGTCACTATTTAAAATATCTTGAAGACGGCAGAGAAGCATTCGGCGAAAAATACGGAATAGGCTACCTCGATGTGTATGATGCAGGGCTTGCTACGCCTTTGGTAAAAGTGGATATCAATTATAAAAAAATATTGCAATACGGCGACAATGTTATTGTTGAAGCACGCTATGTAAACACGGAAGCAGCAAAAGTTATTTTCGATTATACGCTGTTTAAAGAGGCTACAGGCGAAATTGTTGCCACCGCTCAAACTATACAGGTTTTTATTGATAAAAATGGAGAACTTGTATTAACTTTGCCACCCTTTTATGCAGACTGGAAGAAAAAGTGGGAGATATAGCAACATTTACAAATAAACTGAATGGCGCCTGTTTACGTAGCTTCGGACAATATCATCACCTCTCTCGGGTTTACTTCTGCTGAAAATATCCGCAATATTAAGGATAACGTCACCGGGGTAAAACTCAACACCAACCCATTGCTGCACCCCGACCCTTTATTTCTTTCGGTGGCAGATACCGAACGCCTCAATCAAACAAGTCAGGCAATTATTGGCGAACAAAAATTCACCCGCTTCGAAAAACTCCTGATAACATCTATCAGTCAGGCATCAGAAAAATGCAGTATTGACCTTGCATCTCCGAAAACCATATTTATTATTTCTTCGACGAAAGGCAATATTGACCTTCATGAAAAACGCCATCAAGGTGAATTTGAACCTGAACGCATCCACTTGTGGAAAGCTGCCGCCGAAGTAAGCCGCTTCTTTCAAAACCCCAATAAGCCATATTTAATATCAAATGCTTGTATATCAGGCGTATTAGCTGTAATCACAGCGGTTGACCTTATTTCATCGGGTAAGTATGATAACGCCGTGGTGGCAGGTGCTGATATTGTTTCTGAATTTGTTGTTTCCGGATTTCAATCCTTTAAATCCCTAAGTTTTGGTCCGTGCAAACCCTTTGATATCGGGCGCGATGGATTAAATCTTGGCGAAGGTGCCGGAACACTCCTGCTTACCTCCGATGCCGGCCACGTTCAGGACACACAGAAAATTTGTGCCTGCGGCGGCGCCAGCAGTAATGATTCAAATCATATTTCAGGTCCGTCGCGAACAGGTGAAGGTCTGTATATTGCTGTTCAGAAGGCTATGACGGCGACCAATACCACTGCTGAGAATCTTGATTACATTTCGGCACACGGTACAGCAACGCCCTACAATGATGAAATGGAAGCAAAAGCCTTTACGCTTGCAGGTATTGAAAATGTGCCTGTTAACAGCTACAAAGGCTATTTTGGTCACACCTTGGGTGCCGCCGGTGTTATTGAAACGGCGCTGAGCGTACATTCAATGCGTGCCAATATATTATTTAGCACACTGGGTTTTAGCGAATTAGGCGTTCCGGACGCCATCAATGTTATTAAAGGCCTGAAAAACAGGACTGTAAATAAAGTATTGAAGACGGCTTCGGGCTTTGGCGGGTGCAATGCAGCACTTGTTCTATGTAAAACAGAATAAGCAACTTAATGAAGTTATACATCTCAAAATACAGCTCCATTCGCAACCAACAACTTGTTGTTGATAATAATATTGTATTTCAACAGGATATTTTTATTAATTTTGCAGACTTTATTAAAGCTGCCTATAAAGAATGTGGTATAAGTTACCCGAAGTTCTATAAAATGGACAGCCTTAGTAAATTAGCATTTGTTGCGGCAGAGGTTTTATTAAAAGATACAACGTTCTTAACCAGGTTTTCGAAAGAAGATATAGGGGTAGTAATTGCGAACGCATCATCTACTATCACTACCGATATTGAATTTCAGGGCAGCATTGATGAGCGCTCAAATTATTTCCCGAGTCCGGCCATTTTTGTTTATACCCTGCCCAATATCGCCATTGGTGAAATTTGTATCAAGAATAAAATTTTCGGCGAAAATTGCCTGTTGGTGCAGGAAAAGTTTGATACCGCCCAATTAGTTGAATATGTGAACGGATTGTTCACCAACGGAAAAGTAAAGGCATGCATAGCCGGATGGGCAGATATCAATGAAAAACAGGAATATCAAACAACGCTGATGCTGGTAGAAAAAGAAGGTAAAACGGCGTTTGATCAAAAGAATATTTTAAATATCCACAATAACGGAGAATAATTGAAAAATGGAAGAATTAATCAATAAGCTAAGAATCGAAATTATTCAACAACTCAACCTTGAAGATCTTAAACCCGAAGATATTGACGCTGATGCGGCACTTTTCGGCGATGGTCTTGGTTTAGATTCTATCGATGCACTGGAGATTATCGTTTTGCTTGAGAAAAACTACGGCATTAAAATCGAAGATCCTAAAGAAGGAAAGAAAATATTCGCATCTATCCGCACTCTGGCTGAATATATTACCGAACACCAAAAGAAACAGGGCTGATGAATAAACGGGTTTTTGTTACAGGTGCAGGAATCATTTCAGCCATTGGTTCAGGCATCACAGAAACCTTCGATGCCTTATGTAAAGGCACTTCCGGAATACACCCTATTAAACTTCTACAAACGGTTCATAATAACCTGCCCGCCGGAGAAGTTCCGTTTACAAACGATGAACTTGCACTCATGGCAGGTCTGAGCACATCCATGGGGTTTACCCGCACCACCTTACTCGCTGTTGCTGCCGCAAAACAAGCATTATCAGCAGCAGGCATTACAGATATCAGTGAAAGCCGCACAGGACTCATTTCGGCAACGACCGTGGGTGGTATGGATAAAAGTGAAATTCACTATTACGAGTATCTTAAAGAGAAAAAAGGGAACTGTTATATCGACACACACGATTGCGGCGACCATTGCGAACAACTTGCCGACCTTACCGGGATTCATGATTTTATAACTACAGCCAGTACGGCTTGTTCATCATCGGCAAATTCAATTTTACTGGCAGCTCGCCTGATAAAACACGGTCAGCTCGACCGCGTAATTGCAGGTGGTTCGGAATGCCTGACCAAATTCCATCTCAACGGTTTTAATTCCCTCAAAATACTGGATGCAGAACCCTGCAAACCATTTGATGCGGCACGTGCCGGTATCAATTTGGGCGAAGGAGCGGCTTATCTGGTGCTTGAATCGGAGGAATCTGCACTAAAAAGCGGACGCACCATTTTATGCGAACTAACCGGCTACGGAAATTCATGCGAAGCATTCCACCAAACGGCTTCATCACCCGACGGTAAAGGCGCAGCTTTGGCCATGGATAAAGCAATCCGCTGCGCGGGTATTGATGCAAAAGAAATCGGTTATGTAAACGCCCATGGCACCGGAACGGATAATAACGATGTATCGGAAGGAAAAGCGCTCCAGCATATTTTCGGTGCAGCCATTCCGCCCTTCAGCTCCACCAAGCCTTATACAGGGCACACTACCAGCGCGGCAGGAGCTATTGAAGCTATCATCAGCATCATCGCATTGCAACACGGTAAGGCATGGCCTAACCTGAATTTCGTTACCCAAATAGAAGAACTCGGCTTTAGCCCGGTGGCTGAACTAATCAGCAATCTCAACATAAAACATGTTTTGTCAAATTCATTCGGATTCGGCGGCAACAATACATCACTTATCTTCACAAAGCACCCTGCATGAAAGCATACATTAAAGGCATCGGTTGTATCTCACCGCAGGAAACATTCAGCAACGGGCGTCTCCCTGCTGAAATGAAAATATACCCGGGACCACTGATGAAGTGTGTGGAGCCGGCTTATAAAGAATATATTAACCCGATAGCCATCCGCAGACTCAGCCGCATTATCCGTTCGGGCATCACGGCAGCTATTATAAGCTCACGGGAAGCGGGCGTACAGAACCCCGACGCCATTATTACCGGCACCGGCATGGGATGTACCGAGGATACTGAAAAGTTCCTCACCACTATGCTCGACAATAACGAAACACTGCTTAACCCCACGAATTTTATTCAGTCAACATACAATACCATTAGTGCACAGATTGCCATCACGCTGAAATGCACAGCATACAATTCAACGTATGTACACCGCGGTTTTTCATTTGAAAGCGCCTTGCTCGACGGTATGTACCTGATTGAAGAACAGGAAGCCGGCAACATTTTAATTGGTGGCATTGATGAGATTACTGAACAGCATTATGCCATTACCTCGCTGAATAATCTCTGGAAGAAAGAACGTATTGATTCCGCAGCCATGCTGAACAGCCAGACGGCAGGTACCCTGCCCGGCGAAGGCGCCGTTTTTATTACACTCGGCCATGAACCCTCGTCGAACGGTTATCCCGGCCTGTATGAGCCGTATATGTTCTATAAACCGAAAGATGCGGCAGTAATTACAAAACATATTACCACCTATTTAAACCGGTGCGGCTTGAACATTTCGGATGTTGACCTCATACTTTTGGGCAATAACGGCGATGTGAATGATGATGCTGTTTACCAAACCCTATCTGACGGGCTTTTCAAAGATACCGTAACAGGTTTTTTCAAACACCTTTGCGGTGAATACCATACCGCATCAGCCTTCGCCGTATGGCTGGGCGCAAATATCATCCGTGAAGGTTCAGTTCCATCCTACGTCCTTAAAGGAAGTGTCAGCCCCTTCAAACCCAAACGCATTCTCATATACAACCACTACCGCAATGCCAATCATTCGGTGATGCTGCTGGAAAAATAAACAATTTGACAATTAGTCAATTAGAGAATCAGGTAATTCGGCAATCAGTCAATTTGAAAATTTGACCGGCCAACTATTTAAGTTCATAACTCTTTGTCAGAAAATCATGTCCAAAAAAGTGCAAAAAACGGACATGAGTTTCTCTGCGTCTCTGCGCCTTTGCGTGAAATACCAGGAATAATTCGAAAATTCAACAATTTTTAGTTCTCAGTTCTTAACTCTTAGTTCATAATTGTCTGTCCTGATTTCCGCATTTCTTCTTAAATTTGAGCAAAATCCTAACCATGAATACGAAAGCCGCACTTTTTTTAATCGCACTATTATTCTCTGCTAGTGTGCAGGCAGCCTGGATATCCAATCATCCCGTAACGGTGAAACAGCCCGATGGCACGTCACTGCAATGTTTTGCAACAGGCGACGAATATTATAACTGGATTCATGATGCGGAGAATTATACTATTATCCAAAATCATAAAACAGGTTATTGGTGTTATGCAAAGCTTGTCGACGGTCAATTGCAGGCAAGTGATTTGATTGCAGGGCATACTAATCCTGCACTTTTCGGTTTAACGCCCGGAATCAATATTTCGGCTTCTCAGATGCTGCAATTGCGGAATGCCCGTTTGGCGGCGACCCCAAAACCTCCCGCAGACCTGAAAAATGGCAGCAATTCTAAGTCAAGCGGCACCATAAACAACCTTGTTATTTATATCCGTTTCAGCGGAGAGCCTGAATTTACTGATGATACGATGACTTATTATAATTTCTTTGTTGGTCCGGCGGGTTCTAATTCGATGAAAAATTATTTTGAAGAAGCATCGTACGGAGCGCTTCATATAAATACAAAATTCTATCCCCATCCTTCGGGGAGTACCGTCATTTCATATCAGGATACTTATCCAAGATCACACTACGAGCCGTATGATGCAATCACGAATCCGGGTGGTTACACCGATCAAGGTCTGACAGAACATGAGCTTCTGATAAACGCCATCAATGCTGTCAGCGGCCAAATCCCTGCAGGGCTCAATCTTGATTACAACAACGATGGCTACATTGATAATATTTGTTTTATTGTTGATGGAAACACTACGGCATGGAGCACATTGCTATGGCCGCACCGCTGGACACTTTACTCCCAGAATATTTATATCAATGGAAAGCGGGTGTATGATTACAATCTGCAGGTACAGAATCATCTGCTGGTGAGTGGCAACGGCGTACTTTGCCATGAAATGTTTCATACACTGGGCGCACCCGATCTCTACCATTACAACCAAGATGGCCTTATGCCTGTAGGCATCTGGGATTTGATGCAAAGCAATCAGGAACCGCCACAGCACATGGGTGCGTATATGAAATTTCGCTACGGCGGATGGATAAGCAGTATCCCCGTAATCAGCGCTGCCGGAACGTATACGCTGAATCCCTTGACAACACCCACAGGCAATTGTTACCGTATCAATTCGCCCAACTCAACCACCGAATATTTTGTGGTGGAATACCGTAAAAAAAGCGGTGTTTTTGAAAGTTCACTTCCGGGCAGCGGCATTGTCGTTTACCGTATCAACTCAAATTTTGACGGTTACGGAAACGCAGGATACGATGGCGGTGCAACACTCGACGAAGTGTATGTTTACCGCCCCGGAGGTGATATTATTTTGACCGGGCAGCCAGATAATGCCTATATGAGTGCTAATGTGAACCGTAAAAAAATCAATAACAACACCGACCCATCGTCCTTTTTATCTGACGGGTCGCCCGGAGGACTTGACATTTCAGCAATAAGCACTGCCGGCGGAACCATATCTTTCAACCTGAACGGCGGCGCTGTGTGCGCCAGCAATTTAAGTACCGAGGCAATCCCCACGCCCGTATCGGGCTGCAACCTTACAGCAAACCAGCAGGTAAGGGTAACCATAAAAAACACGAGCAATCTTCCGCTTGCACCGGGGACAGGTATTTCGTATCAGATTGATAACAATGCGGTCGTTACTGAGTCCATTCCTACGGTAATAAATGTTGGCGGGAGTTACGTTTATACATTTGCGCAAACTGCAGATTTCAGCACTTTCGGAACACATACCTTAAAAGCATTTACTTCACTGGCGCTGGATTGTGACCGATGGAACGACACAATCGTAACTACAGTAACGCACGGGAAATTTGATTATGATGCTATCGATGCTCAGAACTTTTCTGACTCATATATTGATTTGGGAAGTAATGGTAATGTAATCACAACTGCGGATTTTGATGATGCCAGTTCGGCGGCTATAGATATTGGATTTAACTTTGGATATGATTGCAGCATATACAGCAAATTCGTGTTAAACACGAATGGATTTATCAGGTTGGGAACGGCGCCTCCCTCTACTCCGGCACTCTATTTTGATGATGCCCTCAATGCAACCGGTGGCATTTTTAACAGCAACGACACGGCAGATATCAATATCATTTCAGCATTCAACCATGACCTTGAAGCAGGCACCGGAACTCCCGAATATAGAGTTTACACATCAGGAACGGCACCGAACCGCATCTGTACTATTCAATTCAAAAACCTGCGCGATAAAACTACGAATCCGGCACAGCAGTATGATAATATCAATTTCCAGATTAAATTGCATGAATCGTCCAACGTCATTGACTTTGTGTATGGAACATGGACGCCTTCTGCGGCAGCATCGTATTATAAAACATCAGCCTGCGGTTTGAAAGGCCCGGGTCATGAGCCCGGTCAGTTGCTTGTTGCACGCAAAAGTTCGATGTCAACCTGGGATAACGTTATTTTTGAAAATGTGAACTACTCCGCAACAGCCACACTCAACTTCGGCAATCCACCCGACAGACCTGCTCCCGATCCCGGACAGACATTTCGGTTTACGCCCAACAGCATTGTAACCGGCATTGCACCTGATATTCTCGCGGAAGTGCCGTCAATAGGCGTTTTTCCGAATCCCACCAAAGGAATAGCCCAAATAGCATTTAACGGAATGGAAGGTGAACGTGTGAACGTGCGCATCTATAATTGCTACGGAATGCTTGTTTCAGACGAGGTGTATGCAAACGCGCCAGCTAAAGCCACCATTGACCTTAGCAGGCATTCAGCAGGCATTTATTTTATTGTTGCAGAGTCGGCAAACAAAACTGCGTGTAATAAACTCGTGATAGAGTAGCGCGATTATTGAGTGATGACAAGCCTTTGCTGATGCAGTGCTTCTGAAGTTATCAAACGCACCAGATACATTCCGGGCGAAAAATTAATTGGAAGCATGCGTGTATCACCCGCATAACCGGATGTAATATTCTGCAGCAGCACAATTTTTCCATTCATATCGCAAATGCTGAGTACGGCCTGTTCATTATTCAAATCGGGCAATAAAAAGTAGAATACTCCTGTGCCCGGATTGGGATATACACTAAATCCGTTCGATTCGTCATTTGCAAAATTAATTCCTGAAACATCATTTTGAGATGAGTCGGCAGGTTCAACACAATGCCCCGGGATGCTGTCGTCTAGCCATGAAAAACGGTTCATCACCCAATCTTTTAAGTGCTGCACTTCTTCGGTGTACGATGTCGCGATAGGGCTTGGATTGGGCCAGACATACTGCCCGATGATGGGCCATTGGTAGAAGTTGCGCTGTTGTCCTTCATTCAGGTATGATGCCGTTGAATCAATATAATGGAGCACATTGGGAGTACTCAAAACGCCCATACGAAGGGTATTCCAACGGCATCTAAGTTTATTTTGAAAAACGGTATCCTGCATAAGCCGGTTCCACCAAAACGGCACCTGCCAGGTATCATAACTACAGATATCACTGAATTTGTAGGCCCATCCGGTATAATCATTTCCACCGCAATAATCGGCATTCCACCAGGTAAGATCATAATCCCACACCGGACCAATGGTAAGCCGTCCGTCTTTACTGTTGCGGTCTTTATACATGAATGTGCTCAATCTGTAGCCATCTACATTTTTACTGATCTCATTCACTATTAAATAGTCTATGAAAGAATGCACATTGATATAACGCGCATAACCAAGCGCTGGATTATTGTAAATAGACGAATCGAGGACAGTTTCTACTGTGTCCATAAATTGCCGGATATACAACTTCTGTTCAGGTAAAATTTCAGCAGCATCGGGATAACTGTACTGAAAATATATAGTTTGTCCATTAGGATTCTGAGCAGGCGGGAATGGAGAAACCCAGCCATCGCCGCCTGAGCCTGTTTGTTTATCAATCTTGATGATATAGCCGCCTGTTAGCTGATCGCCGGTAGTATCCGCAGGTTGAAGTTTAGAAATATCAACCCGATGTTTATCACGTTTAATTTTTTCGGTAAGTAAATAAACGCCTTTGTATTCGCCATTGAGCACCACTTCGCAACTTTGATTCCTCACAGAATACTGGTTAAGCTTTGAAGTAAGATTATAGGTCATCAGGTTACGCATCAATGTTTTGTCGCTATAATTGGCAATGAGGCACCAGTCGTTTTCGGCAGGCATCCCAAGAATGGGAACATCCAATGCAGTACCAAGTGAATCACGGGTTTCGAAGCCATAAGGTTTTTTGGGGAACCATTGCGAGCTGGAGCCGCGCAATTCAATGCCCACCCATCCATTATAATTGTTGAAGGCATCTGTCATATAATTCCGCACACCCGGACCGTTGTAGATAATTCCCATTTTAGCAGTGATTTTTGGCGCATCAGGAATATCCGCACCAAATGTGTTTATCACAACGATTGGAAGGTTCGAAGAAACAAATTTAAACATAGGCGAAGGGTTATTCCCGAAGGTCAGGCTCCATCCCAGAAGAGTTCCCTGATCGCCACTTGCCAAATCGCGCAAACGCAGTACCCAGTTACCATTCCCAATCTGCTGATTATTTACATTTCCAAGAGCACCAATAGGCCGGTAAGTACCGGAAAAAGGTGCTGCGCCATCCGTTATGGGAGTAGTAGCATTTCCATTCAGGCAGGTATTTGAGAAGTTATCTCCATCACCGCCCACAGATGAGAATAACATAATAGAAGTTCCATCGGGAGCAATAAGTGTAAGCTCCAAATCTGAATCCCAGGTGTGCAGAATGTTCACACACACCGACTCAAGTCCAAACGTGGCGGTATCGATATGGGTAGGTACCAGTCCGCTCACATTAATGGTGAAATCAATATTCGAATTATTATCAGGAATGGTGCCACCGCCCCCGTAAAAAGTTTGTGATTTCAGAGAAGTGGAAATCAATAGACAGGCTGTAAACAGTGCAAGCAGAGCTGTGATTCTTCGCATCATCAGAGTTATAAGTCAAAACAAAAATAGATAAAATGATTGTGAAATGCAACATCCACGAACTCCGGGATCCCTAAAAGACTTACGATAAATATTTCCCGACGATGGGCATGCGCCTTCCTGTGCCAAAAGCCTTGGGCGATACACGCAATATAGGAGGCGTTTGATAACGCTTATATTCATTGGTATTGACGAGTCGCAGAACGCGTTTTACTGTTGCCTCGTCAAATCCCATATTCACAAGTTCTGACGGGCCTTTGCGCTGCTCGATATACTGAAACAGAATGGTGTCAAGTATGGGATATTCGGGCAACGAATCGCTGTCTTTCTGTCCGGGACGCAGCTCAGCCGATGGAGGTTTGACAATACTGTTTACAGGAATAACTTCACTCAATCTGTTGATGTAATGCGCGAGGTCGTATACTTCAGTTTTATAAACATCACCCAGCACAGAAATGCCGCCGCACATATCACCGTAAAGAGTGCCATATCCAACGGCAGCTTCACTTTTATTGGATGTATTGAGCAAAATATATCCGAATTTATTTGACATCGCCATCAGCAAAACCGCGCGTATTCGTGCCTGTAAATTTTCTTCGGCCAGTCCGAAAGGCAAGCCTTCAAAATAGGGTTTAAGCAACTGCTCAAAACTTTTATAGCCTTCTTCAATAGGAATGATATCATACGGACACCCAATATTGACAGCCAGTTGCCTGGCATCATCAATAGAATGTTCTGATGAATATTGCGATGGAAGCAGCACGGCGTGGACATTTGAGGCACCCAACGCTTCAGCAGCAAGTACCAGCGTTACTGCAGAATCGATACCACCTGACAGGCCGAGAATCGCTTTTGAGAATCCGAGTTTTTCAAAATAATTACGGATGCCCATTACAAGTGCATCATGAATGCGCTGTGTTTTCACATCGGGATGAACCGGCTCCGTTGAAACTGCCGTCCCGACTTTACTTTCAGCATCCTCAATATCAATAACAATAAAATCTTCGCGGAAATAATTAAGTTCATTTACAACTAGCCCACGGCTGTTCAGCACCATAGAGCCACCGTCGAACAGCAGTTCCGTATGCCCTCCGGCATGATTTACATAAACGACGGGCATTTTATATTTGATTGCATTTGCAGACAGCACTTGTTTTCGCATTTCTGCCTGACTATAATGAAAGGGTGAGGCGGCGATATTAATAATTAAATCGGGCTGATGCTTGGCAAGCTCATCCATGGGATTCATCACGTAAAGCAGGTCATCGCCCACATTCCAGAGGTCTTCGCAGATGGTAAGTGCAATTTTTTTGCCATTGAATTCTACTACATCGAACAGTGTTCCGGGTTCAAAGTAGCGGTATTCGTCGAACACATCATAATTAGGAAGCAAGGCTTTGTGGCTAATCGCCTGAATTTTTCCATCGTTCAGAAAGAAGGCTGAATTAAAAAGATGCTTCCCCTTGAGAGCTGTATTAACTGATGGAGAGCCGACAACAGCGGCAATTCCAACGCATTCATGAGCGATTTCTTTTACAGAAATATTACATCGCTCAATAAAATCATCAAATTCCAGAAAATCGCGGGGCGGATACCCGGTAATACAGAGTTCGGCAAACACGGCAAGTTCAGCGCCTGACTTTTTTGCTTCACGGATATGCTCAATGATGCGGGCAGTATTCTGTTCAAAATTGCCGATGTGATAATTAAGCTGTACAAGCGCGATCTTCATTATCTATAATATTAAAACATCACGCCAATGTTCAGCTCAACAAAGTTAGACCTCGCTTTTTCTTTCACAGTGGGATAAGCGTTATTTGCGCCTTTAAGCACATCTGTAAACCCGTTGTTGTATGTAACACCTGCATAGAGCGCAGCAACCTGTCCGAATTTATACGCGCAGCCAAGTCCAATAATCATAGCTTCGCGGAAAAAGCTCACCTCTTTATCAATATTCACCGATTTGGCTGTGATTACGCTTCCGGTAGAGGGTGTATATTCATCGTCGGCTTTTGCTTTGATTCTGAAAGCAGAGCTCAGTCCGAATTTTCCGTAAAAAGAAAAATTGCCAAGTACTTCGCCCGTACTGCCTATCAGGAACAGCGGCACTTCTACATACTGAAGTTTGTATTTGCGTGTCATAATGCCGGTATCCGAGGTAATCACATTGTTGACGTTAATGTTGATTGCATCCGTAAAAGAAAGCTTCCCGCCGGTTGACATTACATTCACTCCGGTACCGATTCCGAGATTTGGAGAAAAGAAATTTTCAAATGCAGCGCCATAGCTCATACCTATAATAGTCCCGTCGGAGCTGTATTTGGGTTGCTGAACATCAGGCTTTAGCCAGCTAAGGTTAGGTGAAGCATGAAGTCCGAAATGAAATTTACGAGCAGTTTGCGCAAATGTAATTGTTGCAGAAAACGCCATGAGCGAACATACAACCACACAGAATATCCTTTTCATAAATAAAATATTTAGTACGAACAATTCTTGAAATTAGTCAGGGTATAAAATTAAGATTATTAAATGGATTATTTTTGAGTTAATCCTTAAATTTGTAAACTACAGAAAAGGAGATATGAAGTCAAAGAGAATCATTTTACTATTTACGGTGACCTGCAGTATATTACTCGCATCGTGCACCTGCAACCATGAGCGTGATCTGAATGTGCCCGATAAAGCGGTCGCTAAAGACACCATGACCGTAAAAATTAAGCGGTATGAAAAAGCGCTTTTCAACATTCCGAACGGCCAGCTTGCCGCACAATTGAAGGCGCTGCAGCCCGAATACCGAATTTTTCTCGACGGAGACCTCAACGACAGCAGTAACATCAAGCAGCTGCGGGCATATATAAACGACAGGTACATCAGAAATAACTATGAAGAAGTCGTTAAAAAATTTCCTGATTTAAAGGATCTGGAAGCGCAGTTAACACAAGCATTGAAGTATTTCAAATTTTATTTCCCGGGGAAAAAAGTACCCAAAGTATACACATACGTATCGGGGATGGATTTTGAACTACCCGTAAAATATGCCGATTCCGCACTCATCATTGCACTGGATATGTACCTCGGCAAAGATTATGGATTTTACCAATCGTGCGGATTGCCCTTATTCAAAAGGGTTTATATGGAAAAATCATACATCGCCCGCGATTGTATGGAGCAGATTGCATCCTATTATGTTTATACAAATCCGCATGATGCCACGCTGCTGGACCATATGGTAAAAGCCGGTAAGATTTTATATTTCATTGATGCCACCCTTCCTCAACTCGCCGATTCTGTAAAAATAAAATACTTAACACATCAGCTTAAATGGTGTACCGACAACGAATCCAGAATCTGGGCATTTTTTATTGATAAAAAGATGCTGTATTCGCAAGACGGACAGGAAAACATGAAACTGATGATGGACGGGCCTTTTACGAGTGGCTTTGGTAAAGAATCGGCACCACGGCCCGGAATGTGGATTGGCTGGCAGATTGTTCGTGCGTACATGAACGAGAACCGCGATGTCAGCATAAAAAACATGCTTCTTGAACCTGATTCAAAGAAAATACTGCAGCTTTCAAAATACAAACCTAAAAAAACATGATATTACGGAAAAGCATACTCTGCGGGATATTTATCGCATTTTGGGGGATGGTGCAGGCGCAGCAAATAGGATGCACAGTTTATGACTCTGCATCAACCGATATTCCAGATAATCTAATAAAAACCATTGCCGTTGATGCAACAAACAAATTGTGGTTTGCTACAGGCGACTGCTTTTACGGAGGGAAGCTCGTGAGCTTCGACGGACAGAAATTCACAAGTTACGATTCTACAAATTCCGGAATGTATGACAAATTTATAACCGCCATTGCATTTGATTCGGAAAACAATATGTGGCTTGGAACCCGCTATTCGGGAATTTATTTCTACGATGGGCACAACTGGCTCAATTATAATCTGACAAACGCGCCACTGCCCGACCCTCACATAACAAGTATTGCTATTGAAAAGCCTGCTGCCGGAGGAAAAGAAATCATCTGGTTTTCAACCGACAAAGGTCTTGTTTCATTCAATGGAACCGACTGGACTGTGTTTAATAAAAAACAAATCGGGATTACCGACGATGTAGTTTATTGGGTGGCGGTTGATGCTTCCGGGACCAAGTGGATAGCCAGTTCCTGCGGTTTTGCTTCTTATGACGGAAAAAACTGGAAAGTTTATAATACCTCCAATTCCAGACTTCCGAATAATCAGGTAAATCATGTTTTTACCGATGAACGCACCGGAATTCTCTGGGTTGACTACTGGGGCGGACTTATCAGTGTGCAGGGTGATGTCTGGACTATCTACACCCCTGACAATTCAGGCATTCCCAAATACTGCGATTATAAAATTCATGTGGATAACGACGGTTTGCTGTGGATAGCAACAAACAACGGACTGGTGCTTTTTGACGGCACTTCATGGAAATCATTTACACCCATGAATTCATGCAACCCAAGCTTTTTCGTGAATAAAGTTATAACAGACCACAGCAACCGGCATTGGGCGGCAACACAAGATGGTTTGATGATGTTCAATAAAAAATAATAAATCTGAAAGCATTTAATCCTTCAGGTAACCAATATATTATCATGAGTGACATTGAAAACATAATAAAGTACTTAAAAGACCATGGCAGTGTAGAAAACCGCCTTGGTATGGCACATTACGGTATCAACGTTCAAAGCGCATTCGGAGTAAAAATACCCTTGCTTCGGGTTATAGCAAAAGAATATAAAAAGAAACATGCTCTAGCGCTTGAATTGTGGGCAAGCGGTTTTCATGAAGCCCGTGTTCTTGCCGGTATGATTGATGACCCCATGCTTGTAACGGATGTTCAGGTTGAAAAATGGGTGGCCGATTTTAATAGCTGGGACCTTTGCGACCAGTGCTGTATGAATTTGTTCCGCTATTTACCATTCGCGGCAGAAAAAGCCATTGAGTTGAGCCGGCGCGACGAAGAATTTGTTAAAAGAGCAGGCTTTGCATTGATGGCGAGTCTGGCTTCCGGCAGTAAAAACCGTCCGGATAAATATTATACTCCGTTTTTCGACTGCATTATTGAACAATCAGGCGATGATCGCAAAATGGTGAAAAAAGCCGTGAACTGGGCGCTTCGTCAAATAGGAAAACGAAATTCTGCCCTTTGTGCAAAGGCAATTGAAATAAGCCATCAACTTATTGACACAGGCAACAAAACTGCAATTTGGATAGCCAAAGACGCCATAAAGGAGCTGGAGGCAAAGAAATTTTGAACTGCCTCTTAGAATCCTTATCTTTGTAAATAAGAAAAAAGTTCATGCTTTCCAATCAGCAAACATTTACACGATCAGTCATTTTACAGCAAGTCCGAATCATTGTTTTTGTGTTTTTTACAATGATAATAAGCCTGAATTGTATTGCTTCGGGGCGCGACACCGTGCATTCAGGTAATCCATGCTTTGTGCTCAACAAAGGACAGTGGTCAGAAAATATATTATTCCGTACTGACATTGATAAAGGCGCGCTCTTTCTTGAAAAAAGCTGCATGACGTTTGTGCTCGAAGATGTAGACGCCATTAAAAAAATTACGCATTACAAATACCTAAGCCCCGACGAAAAAAGCAATATTCCCATTCCGACAACGACAATTAATGCTCACGCATACAAGGTAAAATTTGTAAAAAGCAATCCGAATGTCAGAGTTGTAGGGCAACACAACTTCCCTGATTACAATAACTATTTTATTGGAAACAATAAAAATCAATGGGCATCTCGGGTTCCCAAATTCGAGGATGTAACCTATTACAATCTTTTTAATGGCATTGATATGGAAGTGGGCGAAAAAAGTTCATTTCTGAAATATGAATTCCACGTCAGCCCGGGCGCATCTGTGAATAACATTCAGCTTGAATACGACGGCACTGACGGACTTGCAATAACCGACGGCAATCTCGTTATCCGAACTTCCGTAAATAAAATTATTGAGCTTAAACCTTACGCATATCAGTTAATCGACGGTAAGGAAGTTCAAATAAATTGTAAGTTCAATCTGAATAAAAACCGTCTAAGTTTTGCCTTACCTGAAGGATATGACAAATCGCTGCCTCTGGTAATTGACCCGATATTAATATTTTCTTCTTATTCGGGCTCTACGGCCGATAACTGGGGATATACCGCTACCTACGACAGCGACGGCTTTCTGTATGCCGGCGGCAATATTTTTGCAGTTGGATATCCCGTTACAACGGGCGCATTTCAAACGACCTATGCCGGTGGCTCATGTGATATAGTCATCTCAAAATACGATACTACGGGTCATTTCATGATTTTCTCAACGTATATTGGCGGCAACGGTGCCGACGTTCCCGCAAGCCTGATTGTTGACGGTAACGACGACCTATTTATTTTAGGGACAACGTCCTCGCCCGATTATCCGGTGACATCAAACGCTTTCGACACATCATTTAACGGTGGGCAGGCTTACACGCTCACCTATGTATTGCATTACACCGGCTCGGATATTGTTATTTCAAAACTCAGCAACGACGGCACTACCCTGATGGCATCGACCTATTTTGGCGGAAGCGGCAACGACGGACTCAACACACAAGCGCCACTTAAACACAATTACGCTGATGATGTGCGAGGTGAAATTATGATTGACGACAACAACAATATTTACGTGGTCAGCACGAGCAACTCACCCAATTTACCAACGGCGGCAACAGTATTTCAACCGACATTCGGCGGCGGTATGCAGGATGGTTGTATTATAAAAATGGATAACACGCTTTCGAACCTTATCTGGTGCTCGTACTTGGGTGGCACGGGAAATGACGCGGCTTACAGCATTGTTGTCGATAGGAATCAGGATATTTATGTTGCAGGAGGAACCACTTCTGCGGATTTCCCCACAACGCCGGGAGTCCTTGATACAGGCTTTATTGGAGGTATATGCGACGGCTATATCGTACACATCAGCAAGAACGGCAATCTGCTTATGCAAGGAACGTATTACGGCTCTAATGCTTATGACCAGACCTATTTTGTTGAAACCGATAAGGAAGACAATGTATATGTGCTAGGTCAGACGGCAGCTACAGGCAATACAATGATTTTTAATGCAGCTTATTTTGTTCCGAACGGCGGACAGTTCATCAGCAAAATAAATCCCACATTAGACACTCTTGTGTGGTCAACTGCATTTGGAACGGGAAACGGCGGACCCGACATTTCACCCACAGCATTCCTGGTTGACCTCTGCGATAAAATATACCTTTCGGGATGGGGTGGCTCCATTAACGGATTTGGCGGCACTTCAGGGCTTCCGGTAACATGGAACGCTTTTCAGTCAACTACAGACAACAATGATTACTATTTTATGGTAATCAACGATGATGCCTCCGCACTCACTTACGCTTCATTTTTCGGCGGTACCAGTCATGAGCATGTGGATGGCGGCACCAGCCGTTTTGACCGTAACGGGAAAATATATCAGAGTGTATGTGCCGGATGCGGCGGTATTGATGACTTTCCCACAACACCCGGTGCTGTAAGCAATACCAATAACAGCTTCAACTGCAACAACGGTGTAATAAAATTTGATTTCATGCTGCCGGTCATTGTCGCAAATTTTAATATACCACCTGTTGTGTGCCTGCCGTCATCCGTGGCTTTCGACAATACATCGCACTCGGGAGGCGCGGGATATACGTGTTGGTGGGATTTTGGCGACGGTACCACTTCAACACAATTTGAGCCCAATCATCTGTATCCGGGCGCGGGTGTATATCTTGTCACGCTGGCCGTTTCCGATACCGGCACCTGCAACTTCTCCGACACCATCACAAAACAGGTTGTAGTGATTTCCAACTCAAGCGATACGCTGCCAACAATAAATATTTGCAAGGGCGATTACATTCAGATCGGACTGTTACCCATACCCGACCCTACTGTAACCTACACATGGATTCCATCCGGAAACCTTAGTGATGCGAATGTTTCCAATCCTTTTGCCTATCCCGTTCAAACGACCGTTTACACACTTCTTTTATCTAATGGTATTTGTACTGATACACTTAAGCAGCGGCTCACAGTCTTTGATCTTGATGCTTATGCGGGCAACGACACCACCACCTGCGACGGTCCGATGCTGCTCATTGCCAATTCCGGTGATGGCGCATCAACCTTCCACTGGTCGTCAAATCCACAATTTTCCGATTGGCTGAATTCCGGTCCGGGTGACAGCACGGCTATGGTAAATATTACCACACCCACAACATTTTATATTCAGGTAAGCAATGCATGGTGTACTGCTATTGACAGCGTCACTGTAGGTTTTCAGGTGGTTGCCGGAAGTGGTTTTACACAGGATCCGCTGTGCCATGGCGACAGCAACGGTATTGCATCGGTGGTAGTCAGTTCGGGTACCGGTCCCTACACCTATCATTGGAACACCGGGCAACTCACCGACACAATTTTTAATGTCGCCGGCGGTACGTATACTGTAACCATTACCGATTACAATAATTGTATTTCGGTAGTTTCAGTTACACTCATAGACCCGCCAATACTTACCGGAATATTAATTCCTCAGGATATTCCATGCAGCGAAGTGTGTAATGGAAGTATCACCGTGAACATGAGCGGTGGAACATCGCCCTACACCTACGCCTGGAGCAACGGGCAAATCTCGAATCCTGCGAATAACCTTTGTGCGGGTACTTACATCGTAACGGTGAATGATTCCAGAATGTGCGTTGCACATGATACCGCAATCATCAATATCAATTCCGTATTCACAAACGTTTCGGTTTATTCTGACCAAGATACTATTTACGAAGGTGAAAGTACCGGCCTGCATGCTACCGATATTGCCGGAACTCACTACACCTGGACTCCCGGAGCAAGTCTTGACAATCCGTCGTCGCCCAACCCTGTGGCAAGCCCGGTAACCACTACAACTTATTATTTAGAAATTGCCGACGGAAACGGCTGCGTGTACCTCGACACACTGCGGATTATTGTGCTTGACGTAATGTGCGAAGAGCCGTATATCTACGTTCCCAATGCTTTCACGCCAAACGGCGATAACCAGAATGACCGGGTTTATGTGCGCTCACGTATGCTGAAATCAATGTTCTTCACCATTTACGACCGCTGGGGCGAAAAAGTTTTTGAGACCACAAAACAGGATGTCGGCTGGGACGGTACTTACAAAGGCATTGCCTGCGATCCGGGCGTTTTTGTTTATTACCTCGACGCCACCTGCCACAACAAAGAGAAGTTCATCAAAAAGGGGAATATTACGCTGATAAAGTGATTTGGACTATTTTTCCTCCAGAAACTTCGTCAACTCCACGTATAATTTTTGTGTAGGCAGACCCATAACGTTGTAATAACTGCCCTCAATGCGCTGAATGCCGACGTAACCAATCCATTCCTGAATGCCATACGCGCCAGCCTTATCCATGGGCGAATAATTATCGACATACCATGTAATTTCTTTTTCATTCAACTCACGGAATGTAACCTCCGACTGTGCAAAAAACACGGCACTTTTGTGCTTTGTTTTAATACAAACACCGGTATATACAATGTGCTTGTTGCCCGATATCTGCTTTAGCATATCAATGGCGTCTTCGCGCGACGACGGCTTGCCCAGCACATGATCATTGAGCCACACAATGGTATCAGCCGTTAGAATAAGCGTTTTATCATCCATTTCCGATTCGTGAAAAGCATCGGCTTTGAGCCGGCACAAATGAAGCACAATTTCTTCGCGCTTTAATTCGGCCGGAAATACCTCTTCAACTTCACGGGGAATAATTTCAAATTTTAAATCAAGACCGGCGAGCAGCATTTGCCTTCGGGGCGATTGTGATGCAAGAATAATACGATAATCTCTGAGTTTTTCCTGTAGCATGCGCGGTTAAAAGTTTATATAAAGCATTTGCATCGAGAGTAAGCCGGCCAACATAATAATCTTCATTACCGTACTCATAAAGTGGAAATCGGTTTGAGATTGTGCATTTCGCAGTTTAAGAAGGAGGTAAATATTCAGCGCGTGTATCAGAAAAAAATAAGATGAAGCAATATTATAGTGCCAGCGAAATAAAAGGACCTGCACAAATACAGTAAACAACATCAGCACCCCAACCATCACCACTAGTATTTTTTTCGACTTAGAGATTCCGTACACAACAGGAATGCTGTGGCATCCACATGCCTCATCACCCGCAATATCTTCCATATCTTTTACCACTTCTCTGATAAAACATATAAGAAAAGCAAAAAGCGTCATCCCAAAAACAAAGATGTTGATATTTCCAAAATTCCCTATCATGTTTCCAAACACAATTCCATTATTCTTGATAGCAAAAAACTCGAACAGCCAAACTAACACAATTGCGGAAGACGTAATCAGAGCAACAACCAGATTACCGGTTATCAGCATTCGCTTGTATTTTAATGCGTAATAATAAAGAACCATTGCAATAATAAACTGAACAAAGCCAAGTTTGAAAGAGCCAACGCTCCATCCGCAATAAAAGCCTATAAGCACAGCCACGGCACTCAGTGCAAGATGCATATTAGAGGCAGTACGCATCGGAATACTGCGCCCAACAATCACATCATCGGGTCGGTTTATTTTGTCAATTTCCGCATCGTAATAATCATTTATAATATAACCTCCCGCAGCCAATAATACGATTGAAATTACAAGCAGTATAAAAGCGATATTACCCATTTGCAAAGGGCTGTGTGCCGCTTTCAGGAAGGGCGCGATTAAATAATGCCGAACCATAAACATACTTACTGCAATAATGAGCAGGTTCAGCGGACGGACTATTTTAAGATATGAATTCAATTAGTATTTAGTATTTAGTCGTTAGTAGTTAGTACAATAAATCGGAAGTTTAAAGTCATAAAGTCTATGAAGTAACAAGGATGGTATGAATCAGCATTATTAATTATTATTGTTCTCTACCAGTCAAAAGCATCATCGGTCATCCAGTCGTTGCGCACTTTGAGTACTTGCTCCACAACATCGCGGACACAACCAAAACCGCCGCCAAATGCGGAAATATAGGTTGCAATACTTTTTATTTCCTCAGCGGCATCAGCCGGACAAACCGCCACGCCCACCTGCTGCATTACTTTATAATCAGGGATATCATCGCCAATATACAACACTTCATCCGCAGTGATTTTCTCACGTTTCAGGTATTCATCAAACACCAGAATTTTATTTGTCACTCCGGTAAAAATATCGGTAATCCCAATCGATTGGCATCTTTTTGCAATGGCAGGCGATGTTCCGCCGGAAATAATGGCAACCCGGTAGCCTCTTTTCAGGGCGTGGTGCAGTGCATATCCGTCTTTCACCCATCCTGTACGAACCTGTTCGCCCGATTCAAGCACCAGTATATTCCCATCACTCAGCACACCATCGTAATCGAGTATAAATGTGGTTATATTTTTTAAACGCTCTTTATAATTGCCCATTATCATTCTTTTTTTTAATAATCAATTTGCTGAGTGTGTTATACAGTGATGCATATTCAGGTTTTGAAGCAAGCAATTCAACATGCTTATCCATGATGGCTCTGTCTTCACGCACTGCCGGTCCTGTCTGAACTTTCAGTGGGCTTATCCCCATTACCTTTGATGCTGTTTCGCGAATAAGTGGTTTGATGAGGTCGAACGAAATGTTATTTTCACGAAGTATTTCTTCGGCAATCACATAATTCAGATTGGTAAAATTACACGCGAATACGCCCGCAACATGCAATAACGCACGCTTCTCAGAAGTAACAAGGCTGACCGAAGAAGTAATCTCTTGTGCGAGTTCGGTTAAGCGGACTTCATTTTCTTTCTTCGGTGACTCAATGCAAACCGGCACATGTCTGAAATCAAGCGCACGACCGATTGAAAAGGTTTGAAACGGATAAAAGACACCGTAATTTTCGGAAACATTCGCCAGAATATCAGCTGCCAATGTTCCTGAAGTGTGAACAATCAGATTTCCGTCAAGGTGAATACTGCTGATTACTGACGGAACAACAGCATCAGGCAGAGCAATGATATACAGGTCGGAATCTGCAGGCAATTGAGATAATTGTGTAATTGCTTTCGCAGATACCCGTGAAGCAAGATACACCGCAGAATCCTGAGTACGGCTGTAAACGCAGTTGATTACTTTTCCGGAGCCCAGCAAAGCCTTTGCAAGGTGCGTTGCCACATTCCCTGCACCAATTACAGTGACTGTTTTTATTTCCGGTATATTCATTTCCAGATTTCTTCTTTCCTTATAGCGGTAAGCAAAGGTAGGACATTTTACACATTCACAAAATCGGGGGCGGTTCTAATAATTTATTTTGTAGTAAACAGTATCAAAGGCATTGCAGTAAAATGTGTCGCTGTGAAGTGTCGTAATATTATGTTTGGTAACATTCCACGCAACACTTACATTCTGATTGCCCCGTGTCAAACAAATCAGGGTATCGTGAAAGGCAGCACCTGCACCATGAAACAGCGTATTGTCGCAGCATCCGTCACATTCGGTATATCCGCTTGTAAATGAATATGTGACATTATCGAGGCTGTCATATGAAACAAAATTCTCGATTTCAAGCTTCACATAACCCTCCGGATAAATAGAATACGTTGGAGAAAAAGCTGTCCCTGAAACTATCTGATCTGAATTAATGTCCTCACTATATCCAAAATATCTGTCTTTAGTCACAGTAATACGATATCCGGCAACTTTCGCCTCCGTAAAATCAAAAGAAAAATTGCCATCGGAATCCGTCAGCACGGACGACACTTCAGTATAGTTTGAATTATAAATACCCGATTCGACCTTGCTTGCCAGCAATTTTACTTTTGCCCCTTCAACATATGCATTCGTGTTCGGATCAAAAATTTTACCGCGCACCACCAGTTCGTTTGCTTTCTTCTTACAAGAATACAGCACTATAGCCGAAATCAGTAATAATAATAGCAGGCTGTCCTTCAATATCTTCATTATGCAGCAATTATTTCAGTATAAAACTACAAAAAAAAACGTCTTTTTGATAATATTAATATTTTTGTCCTGCCTCTTATCATGAACCAATTAATAGAGAAACGCAGTTTGTTTCATAAAATTATTCGCATTGAAGGTTTACAAAATAGCTTTACACATATTAAATCATGAAAGTAATGGGAATCGCACAATTCTTTAAACTCAAACAAAACAATACAAGCATCCGCACCGAACTGCTGGCAGGCATTACCACCTTTGTGGCGGCCATGTATATTATTGTTGTCAATCCGGCAATAGTGAGTGCCACGGGAATGCCTTTTCCTGCAGTGCTTACGGCAACCGTTATATTAAGCGCGTTCTGCACAATCATGATGGGACTTTATGCAAACAACCCAATATTGGTAGCTCCCGGCATGGGTCTGAATGCCTTCTTTACGTATGCTGTGGTACTGGGAATGGGTGTAAAGGTTGAAGTTGCGCTGGGTGCACTTTTTTGGGCGGGCGTGTTGTTCTTCATACTTTCTATATTCAACATCCGGACACTCATTGTAAAAGCCATCCCAAAACAGCTGCGTTATGCCGTAGCATGTGGTATCGGGATTTTCATTGCATTTATAGGATTTACAAACGCGGGCTTTATTATCAATAAGCCTCCGATTATTGGAATCAGCAGCATGAATGCAGGTATCATCACATTTCTTGCCGGTCTTATTATAACAGCCATTCTTTCGGTAAAAAAAGTGAAGGGCGCACTCATACTCGGAATCATTATTACGACCGTATTAAGCATTCCCATAGGGCGGCTCTGGGGCAATGTATCAGCCGCCAATCATGGCATTGCAACACTTGTTACATGGAAAGGATTTTTCGCTGCACCCGATTTCAGTCTGTTATTCAAACTTGACTTTGTAAATTCTTTAAAACTTGCCGTCTGGCCTGTCATTTTCGCGGTATTGTTTACCGATATGTTCGACAGCCTTTCGACTTTCGTGGGTGTTGCCGAAGCGGCCGAGATTGTTGACAAAAACGGTGAACCCCGCAACATCAAACAATCCCTGGTTGTTGATTCGGTTGCAACGGGCTTATCCGGAATACTGGGCACAACATCCGGAACTGCTTATATTGAGTCGGCTTCAGGTGTGCTGGCAGGAGGTCGTACCGGGCTTACGGCGGTCGTAGCCGGACTGCTGTTCATTCCATTTATGTTCTTTTCACCGCTGCTGTCAATGATTCCGTCGATTGCTACGGCGCCGGTACTTGTGCTTGTCGGCGTTTTTATGATGAAGCCTGTGCTGAACATCAACTGGAAAAAATACGACGATGCCATCCCGTGTTTTCTGGCAATGATATTGATTCCTTTGAGTTATTCCATCACACAGGGCATTATCTGGGGATTCCTGAGCTGGACCATTTTGAAAGTAGTATGCGGAAAGTTTAAAGAGATATCGCTCACGCTGATCATTATTGATATTTTATCTATTCTGCTCCTGGTTGTAGGATAATGGGGGTTGGGGATTTGAAAATTTCAACTTCAGGCACTTCAAACTCCAGAAATAATCCTCCACTGTTCTGCTTTGCGCGAAAGAGGCACTGCATGAGCAGGGCTTGTAGATGGCAGGGTGTATTGTGCAAGGACAATTTCCGGATTATATTTCTTAAAGAGTTTTGAAGCATGCTGTCCGTTAAAGAAGATTGTCCGGATAAGAGGATGTTTATTAAGCAATGAACTGATATCATTCGGTACTTCATCACGGATGTCGCTATCGAGGCTGCTGGCACGTTCGCACGATTCCAGCACATCCCACAACGCAATATTATTATTCAACAACAATCTTTTCCTGCTAACATAGCTGTCCGAAAAATTTTCACCAGCCAGGTCAAACATGATTTGCCAGAATGCATTTCGTGGATGGGCATAATATTCTCCGGCACGCAGCGATTCCTTGCCCGGCATAGTTCCGAGAATAAGCACTCGGGAATTTTTATTTACAATTGGATTAAAGGAGCGAATCATTCTAAAATGCAATCAGTGGATGATTTCGGTAAGAATAGACTCTTCGAATCTAACCTCCAGAATATTTTCTTTATCTGCGATTACCTGAAGCCTGCCTACAGGCGACTCAATTATGGAACTATATTGTCCGGGCATCAGCACCAGTTATTTCTTTTGTAAAAATTATAAGCAGCACTGAGCGCTGTTTCTATCTGAACTTCTAAATGCGTATCCAGTTTTTTAATCCTGAAACATGATTTGCCCGACAGCATTTTAAGAAGTTCCTGTGGTATTTTTTCTTTTTCGGCCGGTTCAATATAAATAGACATCAGGTAAAAGCCAACGTGTCCTGCATGTATAACCACACCGCCAAAATAAAATTCGGGTCTTATTTTTCCTGCAACTTCAATCTCTTTTTCAATCCAGAGGTCAAAACTCCGGCTGGTATTCATCCTTATGTTAAAAGGAGGAGCATATTTTTTCATTAATTCCCTTATTCGGGAAAAAATCTCTGAAGGATCTTCTGTTAACTTCATATCTGCAAAACTTAGAACGCACCTCCGAAAGCAAAACCAATCCCGGGCCAGAGTTCACTTGAGGTCATAATATAATGAGCCATCACCGATGCCCTGAAGAAGAAATGGTGTTGCGACTCAATACGGATGCCCATGCTTGGGACTACGTTCATATTAAAATCGCCCGACTCTCCGAATTTTCCGTTCTGTGTAAAGTTCTCGAAGGTAGTACCCAGTCCGATTTCAAATTTTCGGGGCGTATCGCCAATGGTTAAATTAACGCCTATGGGAAAAGCATAATGCTCGGGCAGAATACCAAAACCGGCACGAGCATTTAAACCTATTTTCCGGCCATGATAAACGGTGCGTTCATAGTTGGTGGAATAAATGCCGCCATTACCCGCCATCTCAATATAAACGAAATTGCGGAAATAATCTGATCTGGGTTTCTCTTTTACAGTTGAATCGCCTCCCGGGGCAAACGTATAAGATTGACCATAATCCTGATGTTCATAGGTCACTTTTTTCTTATCATTAATTTTTAGAGAAAAGCCAACATCAAGGCCTAGTGACCAAGGTCTGAAATCGGAGGTGACGGTTTGCAGCATATCCATTTTTCCGCTGTGAAAGGTAATGGTTGAATAACGTGCAGTAGGTAACAAATCTATGCTGCAGCGTCCTTTGGCAAACGGAAGGCTGATGCCGGCACGGGCCATTACCCCCAGATTTGGTCTGAACGCTATGTCTACATGGTTGCCTTCGGCGTAATATCCAAGGTTGCCATCGTCTTCATACTTTTTTATACTTAGTAGTTGCAGGTTAAAAGAAAATCCAAGCTGACCAACGAACCTGACGGCTCCTTTTGTTGTGCGGTACCCGGCAAGAAATGGTGTAGAGATGCTGATGAATTTTTCGGTAACATCTCTTTGGGGAGCCATGTAGGTATAACCGCCATAATAATCATACAGCCAATAATAATTAGGCTCTTTATACTTCCACTCACAGCTCGAAAGAGTAAAACCACCTTCAAGAAAAAAACCGTGCCCAATACTATAGGTAGTACGAAAACCGCCCGTGAGACCGAAATCCATTTTAGCATTCAGGGCAGGATATTCACGGAGGTCATGAACGCCGGTAGCGGCCGGGGAAAAGAAAAACCCGACGGTACGTTTCAGTGTATCGGCATTTTGAGCGTGGATTGAATTAACGGCCGGAGCAATAAGAATAAATGAAGCAATAGCGGAAAGTAGAAATCGTTTCATATCTGAATTTTTTATAAAAATATAAAATAAGCGTATATGACGAACAACAAACGTAATAAAAATGGAAATGTTGTAACAATGATATTAAAATCGGAGGGTGATGAGGGAAGAAAATGCAGGGAAATAAAACGCAGGGGCAAAAAAAAAGCCCCGCGGACTGCGGGGCTTGAAGAAAAATTTGGCGACGACATACTCTCCCATGATTTAACATAGTACCATCTGCGCTGGTGGGCTTAACTACTCTGTTCGGAAAGGGAAGAGGTGAACACCACCGCTAAAGTCACCATAAAGTCTTAAATACCTTATAGAAATGACATATAAAAGAAAGAAAATACAATAGTTCAAACGGCAAAGAAACTTAATATACAGAAAGCTTACGGGCAATTAGTACCGCTCGGCTTTGACATTACTGTCTTTACACCTACGGCCTATCAACGTCATAATCTCTAACGGCCCTTAAAGGAAGTCTCATCTTGAGCTGAGTTTCGCACTTAGATGCTTTCAGCGCTTATCTCATCCATGCGTAGCTACCCTGCGGTGCAACTGGCGTCACAACAGGTACACTAGAGGCATGTCCGACTCGGTCCTCTCGTACTAGAGTCAGGTGCTCTCAAACTTCCAACGCCC